>NZ_VOZE01000011.1:0-79975 GCF_013419925.1 Acinetobacter sp. YH12045
CAGCGTTCAATCTGAGCCATGATCAAACTCTTCAGTTTAAAATCAATAGTACATATAGTGTACCAATCTTGGCTCATCAATTACTGACAAAAATTTGCTCAAATAAACTTCGAGTAATTTCTACCATTAATCAATGAAAATAATTTCGATCAATCAATCAGTAAAAATCCACACAAGTTGTTCTTCATAATCTCTTAATGATCTTCTTATTGCTTCGTCAGCAAATAAGAAAACAACATCAAACAATTCAAAACCTTATGTTTATCACTGTCTGCGTTGGTATGCAGCGTATTCTATAGAGTTTTAAAACAAACACAAGCCCCTATCATAGAAATTTCTATAATATTTTGCTTGAATGTATATTTTTTAAACTAAAAGCAATTTATTGCTTATTTAAAGATCAATATATCCGTATATTTTGCTTTATGAAAGACGAATTTTATAATTATTGGTGATTTTTATATTCTTTAATCTAAAAAGCCCGTAATTCAACGGACTTTTCGAATAATACGAATTATAAGAAAACCAATGAAGTTACGAAAGTGACTTTAGTTTGCTTGCTCAGCCAACCAACTCATGAATTTTTGTCGTTCAGCTTTATTGGCCTTTTGCCAAAGCTGAATTAATTGTTGATCTGCCCCATTTTCATTAATAGTCACATTTTTTGAAGCCGCTACAGGAGATACTACATTCGTTGGCTTTACTGCTACGGATTGTGCATAAACAGGTGCCGGTTGATTTTCTGGCACAGCGTCTTTCTTCATAAAATCTACAGCATTACCCAATACACCATTGGAGAAAATCGATTTTTGTTCTTTCTTTGCCCCCGCTTGCTGAACTAGTAATTGATTAGATTTGTCATACAAACCAAATATCGGTTGGTCTTTATATTTTTGTGCTGCATCAAAATCTTTTGGCGCATTGACTAGACCCAAACGATACTCTTGACCATCAATCAGTGATGGAGTACGAATAGCGGCAACACCTGACTTTAATATATCGTGCGAATTATCAGCATGTTGAAAAAATTCGCTATAACGCACCGTTAATACGTTTTCACCCGCATCTAGCTTATATTTCTCGGTAGATCGAAATAAACCACCAGTAACTTCTTGATCATTAACTGCAACTATTTTGATTTCTTCCGGAACAGTCAAAGTTACAGCTGCAAATCCTGCACTACTTAACATCAGCGCTGCAGCAGCAACAGTTAATCTTAAAGTCATCATTATCACTCTTTATCAATTATTTAGTTTCGATTGCACTATGCAATGCATATGTGACAATCTTATGACATCTAACAATCACTGTATATTTAGTTTCAAGACATTATTTTGATATTCATTCAAGAATTTTACATATAAAAAAAGATGCTTAATGCATCCTTTTTAATTCAACACACCATCATTACTTGAATGTTTTGAATCGTTCTTCATCTGCAATAAAGGTTTTTTCACCTGCAGGCGCTTCAATCGAACCGAAAACAAGTTGTGCACGTAGTTTCCATTGATCTGGCACATCAAATGCCGCAGCTGTTTCAGCATCAACAATTGGATTGTAATGTTGTAATGACGCACCAATATTTTTTTCAGCCAAAGCCGTCCAAGTAGCAAATTGAGCAATCGCCGTTGAATGTTCAGACCATACTGGGAAATTATCTGCATAAAGTGCAAATTGTTCTTGGAGGGCTTTTACTACAGCCTGATCTTCATAAAATAATGCTGTACCAAAACCTGCTGCAAAACTATTAATCTTGCCATTGGTTGCTTCAAATGCATCTGCAGGTACAATTTTACGTAAAGTTTCACGTACGATATTCCAGAATTTTTGATGTGCATCACCAAACAGAATAACAACACGAGACGTTTGAGAGTTAAATGATGATGGACTTAAACGTACAGCATTTTTAATGGTTTGCTCAATTTCATCTTGCGATAAACTCACGTTATTACCAATAGAATAGATTGTGCGACGTTGTTCGATTTGATTCAAGAATGACATTACAAGACCTCTTTTTATTTTCAATTAGCTGACTAAGTTGAGATTTATAATAGGTGAAGTTTTTAACCGTTGCATGACTATATTTACAACATTGTGTCTTATTTCTAGAACAATCAGTTGCAAGCATCTAAATACCTACAACCCACTTACATTCAGATTTTGGTTTCACTGTCTTTAGTACGGCAGAAATCAAAGCAACATACAGAACATAGAAATTACTCATAAATTCTAAACTGATCTTGATCTTCTGGTTCTAAACGTTCAGGCGCTTGACCTTCAATTGAACCAAAGACCAACTGCGCACGAAGCAGCCATTGTTTTGAAATATCAAAGTGTTCGGCAACAGCATAATCAATGTGTGGATTATAGTGTTGTAAACATGCGCCTAAACCTGCATCTGCGATCGAAGTCCATACTGCGAATTGGGCCATGCCAGACGTTTGCTCCGACCACACTGGAAAATCTTCTGCACTTAATGGCACTTTCTTTTGTAATTGTTGAATCACAGCTTGATCTTCATAGAAAAGCACAGTTCCCAGGCCAGCTACACACTGATCTATTTTGAGCGCCACACCTTCAAAAATATAACTCGCAACATTCTTGCGTTGTACGTCTTTTACTATGTCCCAAAATTTTTGATGAGATTCACCAAATAAAACCACAATACGTGTACTTTGCGAATTATATGCAGATGGACAACTTCTTACAGACTCTTGAATCAGTTCAGCCAAATAAGCCTGACTATAATGTACCTTCTTTCCAAGCTCGTAAATACTGCGACGTTTCTTTAGTTGGTCGACAAATGACGCTTCTACTTCTCGGTCAGTATTTTTCTTTTTTAATTTAAAATCTTTAGTGATATCCGCAGTCAATACATGACCAATTTTATCGAGTAACGCCACCCTAAACACCCCAAAGCAATTTTTATATATAAACAACAATTCCTTACTTATTCTAAGGGTTTATTAGGCTGAATTTTGATTATGATTTATTCACATGTTGCTTTTTAAATCAATCAATAAGTTCAAAAACAAAAAACTCCGCATTTTGCGGAGTTTATGTGACATTTAACGCATTTTATTTATCAGTTTCAAATAATGCTGCGACAAATGATTTTGCTGAGAATGGGCGCAAGTCATCAATTTTCTCACCTACACCAATAAAACGAATTGGCACATGGGTACGGCTTGCAATATTAAATAACACACCACCTTTCGCAGTACCATCCAGTTTAGTAATGGTTAGACCTGTAAGCCCTACTGCCTCGTCAAACATTTCAACTTGGTTAATGGCATTTTGACCTGTGCCTGCATCTACCACCAACATCACTTCATGCGGAGCTGTAGCATCAATTTTTTGCATTACACGTTTTACTTTAGACAACTCTTGCATGAGGTGTCCTTTGTTATGTAAACGACCTGCGGTGTCTGCAATCAGTACATCTACGCCTTTTGCACGAGCACTTTCAAATGCATCAAAAATAACTGATGCAGAATCTGCACCATGACCTTGAGCTACAACGGCAATATTATTGCGTTCGCCCCAAATTTGTAATTGTTCTGTCGCTGCTGCACGGAATGTATCACCAGCAGCCAACATTACTTTTTTACCTTCACCTTGTAAGCGTTTCGCTAATTTACCAATCGTGGTGGTTTTACCCACACCATTTACACCAACAACCAAAATCACATACGGATTTTTATTGCTATCGATATGTAGCTGTTTAACACGTGGTGCAAGTAATGCCACCAGTTCTTCTTGAAGCGCTTTATATAAAGAGTGCGAATAGATTAAATCGCCACGTTCAGTACGTTCAGTTAAGTTCGCAATAATCGTTTTGGTTGCATCAACACCAATATCAGCAACCAAAAGTTGCTCTTCGACTTCTTCTAAAAGTTCATCGTCAATTTCCTTCCCACCGATCAGGATATTCACCATGCCGTCTGCCAAGTTCTTACGTGACTTTGCTAGACCTTCTTTCATTCGACTAAAGAAGCCGCCTTTCGCCTTCGAGTCTTCAGTTTCTGACTCTGTTTCTTGTAATGGTGCAGCAACTTCTTGCTGTACTTTCGGTGTCTCGATAATCGGCACATTTACCGCAGGTAAACTCGGTAGCGTGACATCGTCATCACCGATATCAGCATCAATCAAAAATTTATTCTGCCCATGAGATTGCTGTTGCATGCCGAATCCTTGAAAAGCACTGCGTTAAAAAAACCGATTCTATCATAAGTTATCTTAAATTGAGTCGCTACACGCCTGTCAGAGCGAAGCACACTAAAAAACAACATGTTGAACTTGCAATCAAAATTAACTTTAGGAAAACTAGATAACTATAAAATGCATTTTAATGGATTCCTTTGTGTCCCATAAAAACAGATTTTCCCCTTGTTTTTTTAAAACTTTATTTCGTTCTGCGCTTCCTATCTGTGTCATCAGCAGTTGCCTTTGGTCTGCACCCAATCTACATGCAGACACACGTACCCAATTAACGCGAAGCACCTTTGAAACCACGCTTAAAAATGGCTTAAAGGTCATTATCCGTGAAGACCACCGTGCACCGATGGTAATGACCCATATTTGGTATCGTGTTGGCAGTAGTGATGAGTCGGGCAATCTATTAGGGATCTCTCATGCACTCGAACATATGATGTTTAAAGGAACCACTAAAGTTCCTAATGATGAATTTACACGTCTCAGCCGTATCTATGGCGGCAGCATCAACGCTGCAACCTTTACCAATTACACCAATTATTATCAGTTGTATCCTAAAGCCTACTTCCCTATGGCGCTGGAGCTCGAAGCGGATCGTATGAGTAATTTACGATTGCAACAACAAGATTTCGACCCTGAAATTAAAGTGGTTATGGAAGAACGCAGACAGCGCACAGATGACAATCCTCGTTCTTTGGCTTATGAACGTTTCAAATGGATCTCTTATCCAACCAGTCATTATCGCCAACCTGTCATTGGACATATGAAAAATCTGCAAAACATCACATTGGCAGATTTAAAACAGTGGTATAAAGATTGGTATACCCCGAACAATGCCATTTTGGTGATTGTCGGTGATGTCGATGCCGAAGCAGCCATTCGTCAAGTTCAAAAATACTTTGGTGATATTCCATCACGTAAAACACCTGATCGTAACGATGTGATGGAATTCGAGCGTGTGGGCTATCGTCATATGGAACTAAATTTACCCGTACAAGTGCCCAATTTGTATATGGCGTGGAATGTACGCTCACTGGCTACCGCCAAAAACCCACAAGATGCTTATGCACTCAATATTATTCGCAATATTTTAGACAGTGGGATCTCATCTCGCCTACAAGACAAACTGGTACGCGATAGAAAATTACTCACGGCTGTAAGCGTTTCTTATGATCCATACAATCGTGGTGATAGCTTGTTTACCATTTCAGCACTCCCTGCCGATGGCGTCAAAATGGAACAAGCGCAAAAGGCCATACAAGATGAAATCGACACTTTAAAAACAGAATTAGTCAAAACACCTGAAGTTGAACGCATCACCACACGTTTTGTTTCCAATTTAGTCTATAACCAAGATGACATCAGCAGCCAAGCCAAGACTATCGGTAACTTAGAAGTCAATGGGCTCAGTTTCAGGCTCATGGACGAATTACCAAAATTATATGAAAACGTCAGCGCACAGGATATTCAACGTGTCGCCAATGCGTATTTTGTCAAAGAAAATTTAAGCACCATGTATCTACTTCCAGAACAGACGGAGGTTCCAACAACCTCAAATAAAACAGATCAAACAGTAAAATCCGCTCAAACGGAAGTTGTTATTCCAGAGCAACAAATCAGCTCAACCCAAAACACAGAAAGCGTCTTGTAAGGATTAGTGATGACTATTACGAAAATTTTATCTCTAAGCTTACTTGCTGCGTTTGGCTCACTCCTCCATGCAGAAACTTATAGGGAAAATATTCCTGACCTCAACGATAACCCGAGCCAATTACAATCTATTCCAATGCTGCAAAGTTTAAAGAATTTACAGTTAGATAAAGACTACCGAGCTCCGCTGGTTCAAGTGCTGAAAAACCGAAATGGTGTGAATAGCCTGTTTGTTGAATCACAAGATCTACCCATGGTGGATATTCAACTGACCTTTAATGCGGGTTCTGCTCGTGATGAAGAAGTCGAAAAAGGCTTGTATGGTGTAGCAAACATGGCTGCACGTTTAATAGATGAAGGCACAGAAAAATACAATGCAACACAAATTGCCTCAGTTTTTGACCAAACAGGTGCTCAATTTAGCGTACAAGCACATCGAGATATGTTTGTCGTTCGGCTACGCGTATTGTCAGATCCTAAAAAATTAGAACCTGCTTTAAGTATGATGATGGACGTAATTAAAAATGCGACTTTTAAAAACTCCAGTCTCAACTTAGCACTCAGCAATAACCAAGCTGGTCAGAAACAACTCCAAGAAAGCCCAAGTCGCTTAATGAATATTCGTTTCTATCGGGCTGTATACGGCACACACCCATATGCAGAACCGATTACTGGAACCAATGGCAGTATCAAAAAAATCACCCCAGACATTTTAAAGAAGTTTCGTAATCAATTTTTAGTTGCTCAAAACATGAATATTGCCATTACAGGCAAACTCAGCAAAAAAGAAGCACAAAACCTTGCAGAACGTATTTCCGGAAACTTAAACCAAGGTGAAAAAGCTAAGGCACTTGCACAACCAGAAGAAAAACAAGGGTTTGATATCATCCATCTTCCCTACAATTCCACCCAAGCCAACGTTATGTTTGGACATTTAGGAACGACACGTGATAACAAAGATCGATTAGCCCTAGAAGTAGCTAATCGAATGTTTGGTGGTGGAGGTTTTAACTCGGTCCTCATGCAAGAGCTTCGCGTTAAACGTGGCTATACTTATGGTGCCTATAGTGCATTTAGCTTTAGCCAAGCACCCGGTATCTTTAGTTTTAGCTATGGAACACGTCAAGATCAGCTGATAGATAGTATTCAAGTTGCACATAAGGCTTTTAATGATTTTGTCAAAATGCCTATTGATCAAAAACAAATGGAAGAAACCAAAGCAGGCATGCTGCGTGCTTTTCCAAATAATTACAGCAGTAATGCAACGATCAATGCACAGCTTGGTCTATTGGGCTTTTATCAACAAGACCCAGATTATTTGACACAGTACCCTAAATTATTGGAAAAAATAACTGTAACTGATGTACAAAATGCGGTTCGTACTTACATGCACCCTGAAAATATAACTGTGATTGTGGTGAGCAAAACCTTAGATAAAAATGAAGTACAGCAGATATTGGAGAAGAATGTACAAGCAGCTCCAACCAAGATAATCCCTACAACTAAAGCTGTTCCTCTGCCAAAGCCGGAAGTTGATGTGCTCGCACAGACTCCATCTGATAAGCATGCATCAATTTAAGATAAGCACCCACACGAATGCGATCTTGCTGTCTCAGCAGCATCGCCATTTCCTGTGTTTCAGGATAACTTTGCTGCAACGCAAGTCGTGACACGTTTTGGTATTGCTGTACAGAAATAGGACGATATAAGGCAATCACAGCCAATACCAAAATCACCACGATCATGACTGAAACAAAGATATTATAAATTTGCTCAAGCTGTATTTTAGATTTGAATTGAATAATTTTTTCTAAATCAATAGTCATACACTACCTCAGGTTCAAAGTAGTGTATGGCTGACGTTCAAGAAGTTCAAGTCACAGCGCTTAAAACTGCATCAGTTCACCTTTTCAGTCTGTGAGTTAGCTAAACAATTTAATGAATAATGGTACGTATCACCGCAAAATAAAGAATTAATGCAATAATCGCCAAAACGATAAATACTGCAAAAATACTCATTCCACCTTCTGCATGCGCAGGATGTAAATCATCATCATCGGCGATTTTGAGTAATTCGCCATTATATGCATTGTAAAATTCTAAGCGCTGTCCCTTATCTAAATCCCGTGTGAAATCATATACACGTTTGCGCTGTGCCAAACCAAAATCCCCTAAATGAATTTCTTGATGAAAAATTGCTTCATCAAGATTGCGACGATGTAGATGTGCCAACTCCACAATTTGCGCTAATGTCGGAGGATAATCTAAAGTTAAACCGTCTAAAACTCTTGTCATTTTACTTCTCCTTATTATCTACAACTTCTTATGATAGTATTTTACTCACGAAAACAATTGTCCATTGTTTAATCATGTAAACTATAGCAAATTAGAAATATTTACGTGAATAGTTGACAATTCAAGATAATTGTAATATTAGTTTAATAATACTTAGTTATATTAGTTAATAGGGCTAAAGAATGGGCCCTTAATGATCATAATTAGAATAAGGAGTTAAATATGATTCAACAATTCTCTCAACATGAACTCGAACATGTATACGCAAATGCGGTGAACACAATTCAGTCTCAAATGAACTTCAGCGATGCAGTTCACGAATTGGAAGATGCAGCTCGTGCTGGACATGGTAAAGCAGCGTTATTTTTGGCTGAACTTTATTATCAAGGCTTCCGCGTAGAACGTGACTCACTCAAAGCGCAATATTGGCAGAACATGGCCACCTTGCAAGCATAACAAAACGTCACTAAGGTGGCGTTTTTTTACACCCTTCAACTTTTGACTACATAAATTCTTACAATCCAGTTCAAAGCTTACACAGCTTTTTCATAAGAATTTCCTACAATAGGAGCAACATCAACAACACGCTGCATATGATGTCTAAATTAAAGCAATATAAACCTATTCCAAAAGATTTATTTTTCAAAATTAGTATTTTAAAAACCATGATGTACTGTGGAGTCCTTTGGGGTCTCTACCACCAACAAGGTTGGGCAATGACCAGCGATCAAGATCATATTATCTTCCCGTTTTGGCTAAATGGCATTCAAGCGCATAAATATGCCAAAAAGCATTGGCCCAACTACACTCCACGACGCATTACACCAGAAGATTTTGAGGCATCGCTATTACCAACATTGACACGCCTTAAAGTTATCCCTGCGTTGCATAGCTCAAGTCACATTCGTCTCAAGCTCACAACCTCACAAATGCGTTTATTCTTTTTTAACCAAGATAAGATTCAAATGGCATAAAACCCTCAGTGCATGTTTGACCTCTGCATGCACTGAAAAGTATTTGCTTTTTTCAAATTTCGCGCTAATTTAAATTAAACAAAAACTACTATAAAGGAATGAAAATATGACTACAGTTGCCCAAGTACTTAAAGACAAAGCTTATCAAGAAATTTACACCATCACCCCAGATGCGACTGTACTCGAAGCCATTTCCCTGATGGCACAAAAAGGCATTGGTGCCCTCGTTGTGACCCATGAAGGCACAGTTGTTGGGATTTTGTCTGAGCGTGATTACACACGTAAAATCGCCCTGATGGAAAGAACATCTTTCGATACCTCTGTCAGCGAAATTATGACGGGTAGTGTCATCACCGTGACAAGTGCCGCGACTGTCGAAGAATGTTTAGAACTTATGACAGATCGCCATTTACGTCATTTACCTGTCGTTGAGGAACAGAAATTAACCGGCTTAATCTCCATCGGCGACCTTGTAAAAGCAGCAATGGATGATCAACGCAAACTGATCGAACAACTTCAACAATATATTTCAGGCTAAACTTAAAAATCCCCCTTAACAAGCTTTAAGGGGGGAAATCTAGAAATCAAAATTCTTCATACAACTCACAATATGTAATGACAAACACATTACAAATTAATTACTTTTCTCAATTTCCTTTCTTATGTTGAAACCCGTTTTAGATAAATTAGACCAACTGGATGCCATCATTTTAGAATTAGAACGCTTAATGGTTTCGATGAAGAATGATGAGCTGCTGGAATACCACCGACGTACGATTAATTTGGAGATTGCTTCGTCTATCGCTGAAATTTTAGATGCAAAAGCAATTATTTATGCACTACATCCTGAGTTAATTCCAATTACATCAAGCGTTAACCACACTTTTTATAAAAATTATGTCAAAAAAAATATCCCAGTAAAAAACTGGGATACTTCGAATATAGATCGGGCTATACAACTGCAAAAGATTTTTGCACCATCAACAGATGATGCGCAACTTAGTCTTTTTTAATGGTAGTAATTAATTTAAACCTAATTTTTCAGCCACATAGTCTGAGTCTTTATCGCCACGGCCTGAAACGTTAACGACAATCTTCACATCTTTAGCAAGTTTTGGTGCTTCACGAATTGCCCACGCAACCGCATGTGAACTTTCTAGTGCAGGAACAATACCTTCCACACGTGAAAGCGTCATGAATGCATCTAAACACTCTTGGTCTGTCGCTGTTGTATATTCAACACGGCCTAGGTCTTTTAACAAACTATGTTGTGGCCCCACCCCTGGATAGTCCAAACCTGATGCAATTGAATGCACTGGTAATGGTTCACCCTGTTCATCCTCAAGGACATAACATGCCATGCCATGAATTTGACTTGGCTTACCCAATGTCAACGTCGCAGAGTGCATATTGGTATCTAAACCATGACCTGCAGGTTCTACGCCAACAAGTTTTACATCGGAGTCATTCAGGAATGCTGTAAATGCACCAACGGCATTGGATCCACCACCCACACATGCAACCACATAGTCAGGATTTGCACCAAATCGATCATTGGCTTGAACTTTAATTTCATCACCAATAATTGATTGGAAGTCACGAACCATTTTCGGGAATGGATGTGGGCCAACCACTGAGCCAATCGCATAAATAAAATTGGTTGGATCTTTTAAATATTCTTCAAAAGCGCTATCTACTGCATCTTTAAGCGTAGCTGTACCACGTGTAACAGAGATAAGGTTGGCACCTAAAATCTTCATTTTCACCACGTTTGGATGTTCTTTTTCAATATCCACTTGCCCCATGTGAATTTCACATGGAATGCCCACTAAGGCACAAGCCGTTGCCAATGCTACACCATGCTGACCTGCGCCGGTTTCAGCAATCACTTTGGTTTTACCCATGTATTTTGCTAATAAGGCTTCGCCAAGGCAGTGGTTAATTTTATGCGCGCCAGTATGGTTGAGGTCTTCACGCTTGAGGTAGATTTGTGCACCACCTAATTTGTCAGACAAGCGCTTCGCATAAAACAATGGGCTTGGACGTCCAACATAGTGCGCAAACAACTCTTTCAATTCATTTTGAAATTCTTCTGTATGACGAATTTGCTCATAAGCAACATTAATGTCATCCATTGCCTGTTTTAAATCTGGTGGAATGAACTGCCCACCGTATTCACCGAAGAAACCTTCTTCATTAGGTAATGCGATACCATTAATTTGATGATCCATCATATTTCCTTCATGTTGTATGCAAAACAAAGACTTTTAAATACTATCCAATTTTGAAAATAAGAAACAATGCAAAATTGGTGTAAGTAATATAAACATCATTGATAAGAAAAAGTATCGTTTTTTAAAGCTTTAGCGCGCTAAATATTTCGTCATATCTTCCACACCTTTTAGAGTCATCGGGAACATATGATCTTCAAAGATGTGTTTTATCGCAGCTATGGTTTGGGTGTAATGCCAATAACTTTCTTCTTCGGGGTTTAACCATGCTGTTTTATCAAAATGATTGCGTAAGCGCTGTAACCACACCTGACCCGCTTCATCATTCATATACTCCACAGAACCACCTACAGAGTTCAACTCATACGGTGCCATACTTGCATCACCGACCACGATGACGCGGTAATCTCGCCCATAGGTATTGAATAGATCCCAAGTATTCATACGCGTGCTTGAACGGCGAATATTATCTTTCCACACATAGTCATATAAACAGTTATGGAAATAGAAATACTCTAAGGTTTTAAATTCAGTTTTAGCCGCGGTAAAGAGCTTCTCACATTGGGCAATATGTGAATCCATCGAGCCCCCAACATCAAACAGCATCAAGACTTTAATGCGGTTACGTCGTTCAGGAACCAACTGCACATCCAAAATTCCTTGTTTGGCTGTTTCACGAATGGTTCCGTCGATATCTAGCTCTTCTGCTGCACCTTGGCGGGCAAATTTACGCAAACGACGCAAAGCCATCTGCATCTGACGACTTCCGAGAATCTGCTCATCATCTAGGTTTCGGTATTGTCGTTGTTCCCACACTTTCACCGCAGATCGTTTACGACCAGGCCCACCGATACGCACACCTTCAGGATGGTCACCATAGGCACCAAAGGGCGAGGTACCGCCCGTACCTATCATCCGATTACCACCTTGATGCTTTTTATGCTGCTCGCGCAAACGCTCTTCAAGCATTTTCATCAGTTCTTCTAATGATCCAGCTTTTTTTAGTTCTTCTCGTTGTTCTGGTGTCAAATGCTTTTCGATGAGCTCTAGATCAAACCAATCCTTTGGCAGTTTATGCACCTGATTTAATAGCTCATCTAAATCAAAGGTAGCAATACCGTCAAAATAATCTTTCATTGCACGGTCGAACTTATCAAAGTAACGCTCATCTTTGACCATGACGGTTTTTGCAAGCTGATAAAATTCATTTTGATCTGCAAAGACTAGCCCTGCTGCCACTGCTTGGTTCAAGTCAATCAATTCACGAGTTGAAACAGGAACACCGTATTTTCGAAGGGTATAAAACAATCGCACAAACATAGGCGAATAAAATCCAATAAAAAATTAAATATCAGGAGGTCAAATCCAGTGTGAATGCATGTGATCTTGTTATTTCATCTGCAACTGAGTCTTGCCTTACATCCACCATTATGAAAAATTGATCCCTACAAGTAAAGCCAAAAGCTTGTTCTGCGTGTTCATATACGTTGCCCTACTATCCAAAGAAACACATATAGCATGATTTATTCGCAAGTCGCATTTCTATTGTTAAGCGATTGTTTAAGAGTTTCATATTTGTGCTGAACATTGAGGCGATCTTGCTGCAAATGTTCAATAGATACGATTTTATGAAAACCTTGATGGTTTCTATAGCGGTTAAAGTCACTTAGATTCAAGATCACAAAATCATAGTATTTTAGCTCAAGTTGCAGCACAGGCCTTTTGCTGAATGGCCGTTTGAGCTGCGAGATGATCTGATTGATCAATGAGCTTTTCTTTAAGTTGATGTTCTGCAACTTGCGCCCAATACGCATCCTGGAGTAGCTGTTGATGCTGCTGTTCAAACTGAGCATCATCCATCGCATAGCTATACCCAGATAAATACAAGCTCGCAGCCAACAAAAGTACAGTCGGCTTTAATCTCCTAGGTACAGCTATGTGTACACGAGATACGTATGCATTTGTCTGCATAATTCACCTTTATATTTTTTAATGCTCAAAATAAAAGCCGGATAACCGGCTTTTAAATCTTTTATAGAATTGATATCAATTAACGACGTGACATAAATGCTAGACGCTCAAGTAATTGCACATCTTGTTCATTCTTAATCAAGGCACCATAAAGCGGTGGAATTGATTTTGATTTATCTGTATTGCGTAAAATATCTTCTGGCATATCATCCGCCATCAGCAAACTCAACCAATCAATCAACTCAGAGGTTGAAGGTGGTTTCTTTAAACCCGGAACTTGACGTAATTTAAAGAAGATTTGTAGTGCTTCGGAAACCAAGGTATTTGAAATATTTTCAAAATGCACATCGATGATTTCACGCATGGTTGCTTCGTCCGGGAATTCAATATAATGGAAGAAACAACGACGCAAAAAGGCATCTGGAAGTTCTTTTTCATTATTTGAAGTAATGATCACGATTGGACGTTGTGTTGCCGTAATCGTTTCACCCGTCTCATACACAAAGAAGGACATTTTATCGAGTTCATGCAGCAAATCATTAGGGAATTCGATATCTGCTTTATCAATCTCGTCAATTAGAAGTACACAACGTTCTTCACTAGTGAATGCTTCCCAAAGCTTACCCGGCTTAATATAGTTTTTGATGTCATAAACACGGTCATCGCCCAACTGACTATCACGCAGACGAGATACGGCGTCGTACTCGTACAAACCTTGTTGAGCCTTGGTCGTTGATTTGATATGCCACGTAATGAGCTTAAGCCCTAAGCTTTCAGCCACTTGTTCGGCTAAAAGTGTCTTACCTGTCCCCGGCTCACCTTTAACCAAAAGTGGCTTTTGCAATGAACGTGCAGCTTTTACTGCAAGTTTTAAGCTATCGGTCGCAATATATTGATCTGTACCAGTAAATTGTTGAGTTTCAACAGACATGACATAACCTTATTTTTTTATTTAAAGCGGTGAAATTTTCTTGTTTACAACGTGCTGTGGTTTCGCTGCATTGTATTTGGTCCAAAAATAACCGAGGACTAAACCAATACCCACCACAAAGAGAATCAGCGATAGATTCAACCAAACCAATGGCTGATCTTTTGTTAATACACCAAAAATCAAACCAAAAATCGCAGGTGCGATTGCTGCATTTGAACCTTCAGAAACGGTTGGTGTTAATAAAATAGCAAATACGATAAGCCAACCAATGGCACCAATCGTTTTGGGTAAGCGCTTCATCAGCCCATACCAACACAACAAAGCAATTACAGCCCCACCTAAGTAAACCGTAATTGCAATACTGCTTTCAGGAATTGAATCCAATACCGATACTACACCATTCATTTTCACAACTCCTGAATTAACTTAAGCGCCGCGCAAGCCTTCTGGCTCTACTGCATTTGGGTCAATTAAACCTTCTGGAGGCATTTGAATAAAGAACCCTTTTGTTTCAATAGAATCTATGACATGCAATACGTTTACACGTGCAAGTTTGCGTGATTCACTGAGTTCTAGATCCATGACAAATGTGGCACGACCAAATGCTGTACGTAAAGCATCAGGCATTACTGCAAGTGGATCTGTCACTTCAGTTTCGTTTTCATTAACTTCAGGACGGGCAATATAAAGATACATTTCATCTTTTTTGCTCGATTTGTAGATAGAACAGTACATAATTGAATCAACACTCATTAGACGCAAGGCAAAGGATACATCAAAAAAAAGACTGATACATTAGTGTTTATTAACGCATCAGTCGTGAATTTGTATAAGTGATAGTTCTTTAATCAATCAGAACTTATTCCAACACTTTCATTTGACCAGAAAGATAACTTTCATCGGCATGCAGCACTTCAATTAAAGGCTTCGTCAGCAAATCATAGCGCCAGCCCAACAAATAGCTCGGTAAATCTTGTTCATCATTATGAAAAACCACATGCTGATACAAGGCATTTAACCATTTTTTGCGCATTAAAACTTCTTTAGGCACAGAGGTTTCTTGTACTGCACGCTGAATGACTGTATCGACGCGCGAACCAATATCCTGAGACGAATGACGAATTGGACGTGCCATACGCAGCGGCCATTCAGCTTGTTCTGGTAAAAACTTCAACAAATCTAAAATAATTTTACCATGCTCACGCACAATGTTCGGACGAATGTCTTTCACTGCACTCAATTGAAAATTATTTTTTGGATTTTTTTCTACCATATCAATGATGGTTGAGTTTTTAAGAATAAAGCTACGTGGCTGATTTAAGGCTTTCACCATTTGCTCACGCCAAACGGCCAATTGCTGAATTTGCATGAGCTGACGACGTGAATGTCGATAATTACCAATATCGTGATACAGCATATGGATCGGCGTTTCAGTGCCAATTTCATAAGTTAAATTTTTACAGTCCTCAAGCACACAATTTAATAAACTTTTCGCAGCCAATTCATTCTGAATCGTATGGCTTAAATTCATTAAATAATGTACATCATTCGCTGCATAGTTCAATTGCTCGGCACTGAGTGGACGAGCCAACCAATCTGAACGTGTCTGATCTTTATCTATATCTACATCGAGCATAGTTTTTAAGGCATTTTGATAGCTGACTTGTAAGCCATGCCCTAAAAATGACATCCCAACTTGGGTATCAAAGACATTTTCTAAAGACTTATGCTGTGCATAGTGATAAATCAGGTCGATATCTTCACTACATGCATGAAAAATGTTTTGCTGAGCTACAAATAATTTTTGCCAGAATTGGCTTAAATCGAGGGTTGTACCATCAAGTAAATACACCTGATTTTGTACATTAATTTGGAAAAGTCCAAGTTTGGGCCACAGGGTATCTACTTTTATAAACTCGGTGTCGAGTCCGTAAATCGAGCTTTGGTCCATAAGATTTAAAACGCAATTTAAATCTGGCTGATTTTGAATGAATTGATACATAAGTTGCTGAGTCTAATTTTAGATGCTCTATGAGCTTATATTAACTGATATATATTATTTATCTATAAGGAAAAACGTTATTTTAGTGACTTATTTCCTTTATTTGGCTTTTTTATTCATTATTAACAAAAACTTTAATCGTTATTAAGTATAAATAATTAGGTGAATTTTATACAAAGCGAAACGAGTTTCGCTCTATAGTTACTTCATTCGCATTCGGTTATGCACGGCCTGACTTAAAGTATGACTATCCACATATTCAAGCTCACCACCCTGTGGTACACCCTGTGCAATACGGGTCATTTGTATAGGTAAATGCTTGGTCGCTTCAACCAAATAATGTGCTGTCGCTTGACCTTCTACCGTTGCATTGGTCGCCAAGATCACTTCCTGCACTTTACCATCAATTAATCGTTGAATTAAATATGGGATACCAATTTCGTCTGGGCCAATACCATCGAGTGGCGACAAATGTCCACCCAATACATGATATTTCCCTCTAAAACTGCCACTTTGCTCGATTGCCATGACATCTGCGGGAGATTCAACCACACAAAGCAGTTGATCATCACGCTCTGAAGAGACGCAAATATTGCATACTTCATCTTCAGTCAATGAATGGCAAATTGAACATTCATGAATATAGTTGGTTGCTTCAGTCAAGGCATGTGCCAAACCAACAGCGCCTTCCCTATTTTTCATGATTAAGTGCAGTGCCATACGTTGGGCCGACTTTGGCCCAACGCTTGGCAAAATACGCAATGCCTGTACAAGTTGATCAAAACGATCACTAAACATTCAACGTATTCCTTAGAATAAACCTGAAAGACCTGGTGGAAGACCCATACCAGAGTTTGCAGATTTCAGTTTTTCTTCTGAAATTACTTCAGCTTGACGTGAAGCATCATTCATTGCTGCTGCAATTAAGTCTTCAATCATATCTGCATCATCTTGAAGTAGTTCAGGATTGATTTCGATACGTTTCACTACATGACGTGCAGTCATAGTAACTTTAACCAGACCACCACCTGCTTCAGCGTGAACTTCAACTTGTGCAAGCTCTTCCTTGGCTTTTTTAATGTTGCTCTCAACTTCTTTTTGCATGCGTTGAGCTTGCTGCATGAGCATATTAATGTTCATAAAAATCTCCGAACAAAACTGATGAATTCACTTTAGATAAGATCTAAACCGCGTGAAAGATCGCGAATAATATCATTAATATCTTCTAAACCAACAGATACGCGAATTAAACCTTCGCTAATCCCTGCTGCTTTTTTCGCTTCTGCTGACATTCTGCCATGAGAAGTCGTTGCAGGATGGGTAATTGTTGATTTTACATCACCCAAGTTACTTGTAATAGAAAGGAACTTGGTATTATCAATCACGGTCCAAGCGCCTTCACGTTCGCCTTTCACAACAAACGATACGACACCACCAAAGCCTTTTTGTTGCTTTTTCGCCAACTCATGACCTTCGTGATTTGGAAGTCCCGCATAGTACACTTTTTCTACTTTCGGGTGCGCATCTAACCATTCAGCTAAAGTCTGAGCACTTGCACAGTGGGCTTTCATACGTAAGCTTAAAGTTTCTAGGCCTTTCAGGAAGATCCATGCATTGAATGGACTCATCGAGTTACCCAGTGTACGAATAACACCTGTAATCTCTTCCATTAATTTTGCACTACCTACAACAGCACCACCAAGCGCACGACCTTGACCATCAATATATTTTGTTGATGAGTAGATCACGAGGTCCGCACCAAATTTAATCGGTTGCTGTAACACCGGTGTACAGAAAGTATTATCGACTGCAAATAATGCCCCATGCGCATGTGCAATATCGGCAATGGCTTGTAAATCACCTACTTGAGCTAATGGGTTTGACGGTGTTTCAATAAACAATAGGCGTGTAGTTGGACGAATCGCTTGTTTCCAAGCATCTAAATCCTCCAAATCAACAAAAGTAACGTCAACGCCAAATTTGATGACATATTTTTCAAACAGAGAAATGATCGAACCAAAGACAGCACGTGAACACACCACATGATCGCCAGCTTTCAAATATGCCAAAGTAATTGCGTGTACGCCCGCCATACCTGAACTTGTCGCAACCGCGGCTTCAGCACCATCTAAAACAGCTAAACGTTTTTCGAAAGTTTGTACAGTTGGATTGGTATAACGTGAATAGGTATTACCTTCAATTTGACCTGAAAATTTTGCTGCGGCATCTGCTGCACTTTCACAAACAAATGATGAAGTCAGGAAAATTGGCTCGCTATGTTCACCCTCAAAAGTACGAGTATGACCTGTACGAATCGCTAAAGTCTCTAATTGGTATTCGATGTCGTCTTGTTGGCTCATCTGTATTACTCAGTCGCGAAGAACTGCCTTTGTGAAGAATTGCCAATATTTTGAGCGTCTAAGCTATTTAAGGTCAAGGTAAAATACGAAATTATCGCTTAGACTTCGACCAATCCTACAAGGACTTAGGCAATTGACAGTTATGCACCCTTTCAAACAGAAATTTCTGGCGCAGCAAAAGAAAATTAAACACCTGTCTACACGTGTGTTTAATGCAAAATCGCTGGTCCTTTCTCAATCGACACCCTATGAAGTGATTACTGAATATAAACATGCAAAAGTTCGGTATTACGCTTCGCCTGATCGCAAATACAAAGAACCCTTAGTGTTTGTTGCACCACTAGCTATCAATATGGCGATTTATGATTTGTATCCATATCGCTCATTGGTGAAACATTTTCAACACAGTGGCTTTGATGTCTATTTGTTGGAATGGGGAAAATTAAACTTTCAAGATCGTTTCTTAAATTTTCTATCGTTTATTGATGATGTGATTCCACATTGTATTGATCAAATTTCTCAGCATGCAGATAGTCGATACATCTCACTACATGGTTGGAGTATGGCTGGGGTCTTTGTAACGCTGTATACCGCATTACATCAACCTGAACATGTTAAAAATCTAATGGTGATGGGCGCGCCGATAGATAGCTATGCCTCAGGTCGTATCGGAAAGTTATTTCAAAAAACCAATCGCTTGCTTTCACGTAGTAAGAATTTACAAGATACGGTCTACACCGGGAAAATCCCTAAACATTTTATCCATACACCGGGTGTGCTCAATGCGATTGGCTTTAAAATCGTCGATCCAATGGGTTGGTTCAAAAGCCAAAAACAATTTCTTTCCAACTTAGATAATCTGCATGATCTGTATGAACATGCAACCATGGGCGATTTTCTCAATCACATGATTGACTATCCGGGTGGCATTAACCAAGACATGGTATTCAATGTTTGGCTGCAAAATCCGCTTAAAAACGGCATTATTCAATTGAAAGATAAAGTTATTCAATTAAAAAATATCCACTGTTCATTGTTAATTGGCGCGGGTTCTACCGATCAAATCGTTACGGCAGATGCAGCAAGTCCTTTAGGCGAATTGACAAGTAGTCAAGATGTCACGTTTACTCTCATTCCCGGTGGTCACCTCGGCCTGATGTCGAGTCAAAAAAGTGCCAATCAATTTTGGCCAACTTTGACCCAGTGGCTTACACAAAGATCCAGTTTATTGAAATAAAAATTTAGAGGGTAAAGATGATTCAGTCAGTTGCATTTATCGGATTGGGCGCAATGGGTTACCGTATGGCAGCGCACCTACCAAAACAGTTCGACACGGTTTATGTCTGGAATCGAAACTTTACCAAGGCAGAACAACATGCTGCTGAATTTGGTACGCAAGCGGTTGCTTTAGAGCAAGCAATACAAGCGGACATTATTTTTTCCTGCCTACCCATCAG
This sequence comes from Acinetobacter sp. YH12045, assembly GCF_013419925.1. NCBI lineage: Bacteria > Pseudomonadati > Pseudomonadota > Gammaproteobacteria > Moraxellales > Moraxellaceae > Acinetobacter > Acinetobacter sp. YH12045. The sequence goes on from NZ_VOZE01000011.1 coordinate 20,087, forward strand.
CCAAGATGTTGAAAATTTAATTGCGAGTGTAACGCTGAAATCAGGCTCGATTTGGGTCGACTGTACCAGCGGTGTACCAGAATCTGCAAAAAAACTCGCTGCTGCCTTAAAGCAGCAAAATATTGCATTCTTAGATGCCCCTGTGAGTGGACAAACCATTGGCGCTGAAACGGGAACATTAACCGTCATGATTGGTGGTGACAAAGTAGCCTTTGAACGTGCATTACCTGCGATCCAAACATTTGGCAAACTGATTAAACATGTGGGTGAACCGGGTGCGGGTTTTGCCGTCAAAGCTGTAAACAACATGTTAATGGCTGTAAATCTTTGTGCAGTTGCTGAAGGATTCACCACCTTAAAAGCGCATGGCGTGGACTTACATGAAGCACTCGATTGTATTAATGCGTCGAGCGGTAAAAGTAATGTGACTGAAACAGTTTTACCGCAGCGCGTACTGAATCGTAGCTTCCCATTAACCTTTGCACTTCCATTACTTGCAAAAGATACGGGAATTGCTGTTGATCTGGTGCGACAAGCAAAACTTTCAGCACCGGTGCTCTCTTTGACGCAAAATTTAATCCAAGCAGCAAGCGATCAAGCTGAAGAAAACAGTGATTTTTCAAGCGCTATGATTATGTATGAAAAATGGAGTAAAATTACAATTGAGTAATAACTCGCCATTGAATAACGATAAATAACCATCATATTGTACTCTAGTGTCATAACACACATTGTTACAAATGACAGAGGAAACTCGCATGAACAAATTTACCCTCGCAACTTTGCTAGGTGCTGTAACTTTAATCGGGGCTTCTACTGCTGTTTTAGCATCTGAGCAAGAATGCCAAAAGTTGAAAAATGACCATGATGTGATTTATGCATCGAAAGGTTTCTGCTTTAAAGATCCTGACGCTAAAGCGAAGTTTGGCAATGACAATTGCTACACAACTAAGCCTAAATTTTCAGAAAAAGAGCAACAACGACTTGACGCGATCAAAGATCGTCAGAAAGAATTGAACTGTAAATAATTACGATTCAATTCGCTCAAGGAATTTAGCAATGACTTATGATGATCAAAATATTTTTGCTCGGATTTTACGTGGAGAACTTCCTGCGTTTAAAGTCTATGAAGATGATCAAGTACTCGCTTTTATGGATGTCATGCCACAGGCCGAAGGTCATACGCTCGTAATTCCTAAAACCCCTGCTATAACGCTGCTTGATTTAGATCCAGAAGCGGCTGCTTATACCATTCAAGTTGCTCAAAAAGTTGCGAAAGCAATGGAAAAAGCCTTAGACGTGAAAGGTATCGTATTGATGCAGTTATCTGGCGCTGCTGCGGGTCAAACTGTTCCGCATGTGCATTTCCACCTAATTCCGACTTCAGTGCATGAATTAGGTAAACATGCCGCACAAATGGGCGACATGGAAAAAATCAAAGCCATTGGCGAAAAAATCAAAGCAGCACTTTAAGTTCAATTGAGTTTAAAGTGATGATCAATGGAGCTTCGGCTCCATTTTTTATGTCTCGAATATTATCCCAAGAACTTTTAGCTGCAAAATTTACTGTTCAATACAACACTAAGCATTTAATAAATATTCATTTTTACAAGTATAAAAGCAATTTAAACCAAAAATCACCTTTCACCGTTTTGAAATATTTCCTTAATAGAACTGTCTTATTTGTAATGAATACTTAGCGCCATTAGATAGCGAAATTACTTCTAGCCAAGCTACTGATAAAACATATTGATATGACTGGAAAAGTCTTCTGGAGCTTCAAATGAAAAAAACTCTATGTGCATTAGCAATCGGGGCAACAATTCTTACACCAATGATGGCATCTGCTGCAGATGTAAAAATTTATGGCCGTGCACATGTCTCTCTTGACTATCTAGATGATGGTAAAGATTACAACGAAGTTGGTCTTTCTTCTAACGCTTCACGCTTAGGCTTCAAAGTAGATCAAAAAATTAATGATGACCTCAACGTATTCGCTCAAATTGAGCAAGAAGTAAACTTTGCAAGCGGTAGCCAAGACAGCAAAGGCGTAGATTTTTCAACACGTGACACATTCGTGGGTTTAAAAAGTTCAACTTATGGTCAAGCACGTGTAGGTCGCTTTGACAGCCCATTTAAAGTTGCACGTAGCCCTGTGAACTTCTTCGGTGACATGGTTGGTGACGTTAGAAATGTAACACGTGTCGGCAACTTAAAATTTGATGAACGTAATGAAAACACAATTGAATATAAATCGCCAAAATTTGGCGGTGGTTTCAATGTATTAGCTGCAATGTCGATGCATTCAGGTACACAAATTGACCGTGAAGCAGATGGCGAAGGCAAAGATGATAACAAAGCCTATGACCTTGCTCTAACTTATAAAGAAGGTCCTATTGATTTTGCAGCAGCTTACGAAAAGTATGATGAAAATGCAGCAAACGCAGCTGGTGGTGCAAGTCGTGATGCATTCCGTATTGCCGGTGCATATAAATTAACTGAAGAATTTAACTTGGGTGCTTTATACCAAATTGCGAAACACGACAACGATACAGCCAACCCAGATGCGCAAGTTTTCGGTGTAGCTGGCGAATATAAAGTAACGCCTAAAACGTCAGTACGCGGTGAATACTTCTACCGTGATGTAGATGCTGATGATGCTAATGCAAGCTTGATCGGTGTGGGTGTAGAACATAAGTTGGATAGCACTTTACGCGTATATGGCAACCTAGCAACTGTGCTTAACGACAAAAACTCTAAACTCAACCCTTGGAAAGAAGGTCGTAGCTTCGGTAACGGTATCGCAGGGATCGGTGATGAAAATGCAACTGCACTTTCTCTTGGTCTGCGTTACGACTTCTAAGCTACAATATCTCCCCAAAAAGACATACTTCGGTATGTCTTTTTTTCACTCAAATAAAATGTCTCAGAACTAAAATAAGCTAATTTCATCATTTATCAGTGGTTTATAAAAACAATTAAAAAAACTAGACACGCCTATTCAATATCATCCGTATAACGATCGTTTACTAGCACCACATCAACAACGGATTTATTTAGCTAAACTTAAAAATAATAAATACAAATCTTATTCATTCAATAAAGATTCTCATTATTAACAATATAACTTTTAGTAAATATAGTAAATTAGTCAGAATTTAAAATATAAATATAAGCGTTTTAGTCGGATTTAAAATATTTAAACACAAGTGTTTTAGTCAAGTATTTAAAATAAAAAATTAGTTTATTTTTTAACTATCAAACACAATAAGTCTTTGTATTTACTATGCTTAATAATATATTTTTATTTTAACTGTTCAACCTATTTGCTTTTTGTATATATTTGTTAATAATATAGTACAAGTTTAAAGAATAGGCTTATCTCCATGAGCTTAAAATTCAAAGATTTAAATCGTCGTGTGGTCAGAGAAATAACCGCAATACTAATAATTAAAGTGATTATTTTAATGATCATTAAGAACATCTGGTTCGACGCCCCTACTATCCCTAAAAACTTTGACAATCAAGTTGCCGAGCATATTGCTGGCAGTCCTTCCCAAATCAAGGAGACACGTTGATGATTTCTGAAAGCGTGGTCGATCTTTCGCGGTTCCAATTTGCAATGACCGCGATGTATCACTTTATTTTTGTTCCACTGACTTTAGGTCTGGCTTTTATTCTTGCCATTATGGAAACCACCTATGTGATTTCTGGCAAAGAAATTTATAAAGACATGACTAAATTCTGGGGAAAACTCTTCGGTATTAACTTCGCTTTAGGTGTTACTACTGGTTTGACCATGGAGTTTCAGTTCGGTACTAACTGGGCGTATTACTCACACTATGTCGGTGATATTTTCGGTGCACCATTAGCCATTGAAGGTCTGATGGCATTCTTCCTTGAATCAACATTTATTGGTTTATTCTTCTTCGGCTGGGATCGCCTATCTAAAGTTCAGCATTTGGCTGTCACTTGGTTGGTTGCACTTGGCTCGAACATGTCCGCACTATGGATTTTAGTGGCCAATGGTTGGATGCAAAACCCTGTCGGTTCCGCATTTAACTATGAAACTATGCGTATGGAAATGGTGGACTTCGGTGCACTGATTTTTAACCCTGTGGCTCAGGTTAAATTCGTGCATACCGTATCTGCAGGTTATGTGACTGGTGCTATTTTCGTACTGGCAATTTCAAGTTACTACTTATTGAAAAAGCGTGACTTGCCATTTGCGCGTCGCTCATTCGCCATCGCTGCTATCTTTGGTTTAGCGTCTACACTTTCGGTGATCTTACTGGGTGATGAATCTGGTTATGAAATTGGTGACGTACAAAAAACTAAACTAGCTGCGATTGAAGCTGAATGGGACACTCACCCAGCTCCAGCGCCATTTACTTTGTTCGGTATTCCAAATAAAGAAACCATGTCTACTGACTACGCGATCAAAATTCCTTATGTCATGGGGATTATCGCAACACGTTCAACTGATAAAGAAGTGACAGGTATTAAAGACCTGATCGTACAACACGAAGCGCGTATTCGTAACGGTATGGTGGCTTACTCACAGTTAGAACAACTTCGTGCAGGCGATACGTCTCCTGAACTTAAAGCAGCATTTGCTGAGTCTCAAAAAGACTTGGGTTATGGTCTGCTTCTGAAAAAATACACAGACAAAGTGGTCGATGCTTCTGATGATCAAATCAAAGCTGCTGCAAAAGACACTATTCCACATGTTCCAAGCTTGTTCTGGGCATTCCGTGCAATGGTTGCTTCTGGTTTCTTAATGCTCCTTCTGTTCGTACTTGCTACCTTTGCTGTCGGTAAACGTAATGCAGAAAACAAACCTTGGTTATTAAAATTTGCTTTGTTTGCTCTACCATTACCTTGGATTGCTGCACAAACAGGTTGGTATGTTGCCGAAGTTGGTCGTCAACCTTGGACTATCGGTGAAGTTCTACCTACACATCTTTCAGCGTCTAGCTTAAGTACAGGTGATGTATGGGGTTCTATCCTTGCATTGGCAGCGTTCTACACTGTACTGCTGATCATTGAAATGTACTTAATGATTAAATTCTCACGTCTTGGCCCAAGTTCTCTACATACTGGTAAATACCACTTCGAGAAACTTGAAGCTGCAAAAAAGGCAAATGAGGAGGCTCAAGCATGATCGAATATGAATTACTCAAAATCATTTGGTGGGTTTTAGTCGGTGTCCTACTGATCGGCTTCGCCCTCACCGATGGCTTCGATATGGGCTCAATGGCGATCATGCCATTCGTAGGTAAAAAAGACGAAGAACGTCGTGCGGCAATCAATACGATTGCCCCACACTGGGACGGTAACCAAGTTTGGTTTATTACTGCCGGTGGTGCACTGTTTGCAGCATGGCCAATGGTATATGCAACTGCATTCTCAGGCATGTATTGGGCGCTGTTACTGGTACTCTTCGCTCTCTTCTTACGTCCAGTCGGTTTTGACTACCGTTCTAAACTTGAAAATACCAAGTGGCGTAATTCTTGGGACTGGGGTTTAGCAATTGGTGGTGCCGTTCCTGCCCTCGTATTTGGTGTTGCGTTTGGTAATATGTTCCTTGGTGTTCCATTCACTATGGACGAAACTGTTCGCTCGACTTATACAGGGAGCTTCTTTGCACTGCTTAACCCATTCGCTTTAGTTTGCGGTATCGTGAGTTTATCTATGCTTTGCGCTCACGGTGGTGCATGGCTCATGCTTCGTACAGACGGCGATCTACGCGCACGCTCAGCAAAAGCGACTCAGCTTATGGGTATCGTATTTTTGGTTTGCTTCTTACTGGCTGGCGCATGGTTATACTTCGGTAATATCCAAGGCTACACATTAGCGCAACCGTTTGACACAAATGGCGTTGCTAACCCATTGGCTAAAGAAGTGATCACCAATGCCAACCCAGGTTGGATGAACAATTACAGTACTTATCCGATTACTATGATTGCGCCAATCATGGCTATTTTAGGTGCTTTGATCATTATCCTTGCCGCAGGTAAAGGCAAAGCAGGTTTCAGCTTCCTTGGTTCAAGCTTGGCAGTCATTGGTGCAATCTTAACTGCTGGTTTTGCATTGTTCCCTTTCCTTATGCCATCGAGCATCAACCCAACTGTAAGTTTGACTATGTGGGATGCGGTATCAAGTAAAAATACCCTGACTGTGATGACAGTTGCCGCATGTATTTTTGTCCCAATTATCCTGTGCTACACAACTTGGTGTTACTACAAGATGTGGGGTGTGGTCACAAACAAACATATTGAAGAGAATTCACACAGCCTATACTAAGGCTGTGTCTAAGGAGAAAAGACGATGTGGTATTTTGCTTGGATTCTCGGTATTTTGATGGCATGTTTTGCAGGTGTACTTAGTGCGCTTTACATCGAACATCATCAAGATCTAGATGAGGAATAACAAATGACTGATGCTGCTGTAGAAAAATCACTTGTAGAAAAGAAGCCAAATAAATTTGCAATGGTCATTTCCTGCCTGTTAGCTTTTCCTTTGGCAGCCGTGTTACTTGTACATCCTGCTGCCATGCTGGATGACAATGGTGGATATAGCCATCGAGCGCTGATGTTCATCATGATAGGTATTTCAGGTGGTTTTGTGCATGGTGTGGGTTTTATGCCACACCATTGGTTCTGGAAATGGCTTTTTAGCCCCTTCCTCGCTTGGCCACTGATGTTATGGGGCTACTACACATGGTTCCTACATTAATTAATATCTAAATAAAGCCCTCAATTGAGGGCTTTATTTTTGATTGAAACTACAAAACAGTTTCAAATCCCACAGATAAATAAAAAAATTCGATCCTAGTTGCACACTTCAGAGTTTGTATGAGCACCATTATGTTAAATAAAATCGTATATCTGTTTTATGCTTTTATATATCTCATTTATAATCAGATATATATGAGAATTAAGAATTTCTTTAATGGCTATATACAAAACAAACTCTATTACGAATTACTTAGATAATATTGCTCCATTTTATTATTTTGTGATTTTCCCCTTTGTTGTAGCCTTAATGGTAATTTGCTTTGATTTCGAGTTCAGCGGGATTTTTTCCAATACACAACAGCTTCAAGTTTCATCAAAACATAGGTTTTTAAATGATTTTTTTGCTTTATGTACTTGGATTACAATTTTTCTTATATTTTTCAGCCGAAAGTTTTTTGGCTTAAAACCAGATATCCAATTACAGGTACAAAACGCTGTTATTAAACAGATAAGAACTCGTGATGGTCTCGCAATGTACAGTGCAACTATGCTTTGTTTCTTCATTTTTTTTATCATTTGTATCAGCTTAACTTGGTTTCCGAGTGATCCAATGCAGCCTGAAATAGGAACTAAAGGATATGCTTTTAAAAAAGCTTTATATTCAGCTAAACCAGTATTTATTTTGTTTATTCAATATTTTAAATATGCTTTAAGTCTCCTATTTACTCTTGTATTGGTACATATTTTAGATGCACGAAAAATTATAAAAGAGCAAACGTTGAATTAGGATTTCCTAAAGTTTAAATAATACACGTTATACAAAAAACGTTTAATTTTTTCAAATCAAAGCCCTAACTATAGAAGAAGCACCATTCCACCGAATGGTGTTTTTTAAATGAGGTATCACATTTCATGAATATTGCAATAATCAATTTTTAGAAGTTTTATCTCGATTATTTTAAATCTCAAGCAAAAAACCGGATATAAATCCGGCTTAATGTAATCTATTCTATTTAACGATGCGTATGAATCGACATCACAATCCCCATACCTGCAAGCATGGATATGACTGCTGTTCCCCCATAACTCATCAAGGGCAATGGATCGCCTGTTACAGGCAAGATACCACTAACCATACCTGAGTTCAAAAATACAAAGAAGAAGAAAGTTAAGCCCATCGCCCCTGCATACAAACGCCCAAAATTATGGAAAGAATTTAGTCCAATAATCAAACAGCGAACAATAATTGCTGTAAACAAACTAAATAAAAGAAATACACCAATAAAGCCAAACTCTTCAGCATAGGTCGACATAATAAAGTCAGTATGATGCTCTGGCAGATAGCCCAAGTGCGACTGCGTCCCTTCGGTATAACCCTTACCCATTAAACCACCTGATCCAATGGCAATTTTAGATTGAATAATGTTCCAACCTGCACCAAGCGCGTCAGATTCAGGGTCAAATAACGTCAGTACACGTTTTTTCTGATATTCCTGTAAAAAAAACATCCAAAGTACAGGTGCTGCAATTGCAAAGGCGGTTAAAGCGCCTGCAATTAAACGCCACGACATACCACTTAAAAATAAAACAAAAATACCCGGAATAATCAAACCGATATTCAAATCAGGCTGTAAAGCGACCAATGCAAATGGAATCAATAATAAAATTAATGCCCCGACGATTTGTAAAAATTTCGGTGGAAATGGTTTTCGCGCAAAATACCACGCCATCATCAGTGGCATGGCAAATTTCATAAACTCACTCGGCTGCATACTGCCGATACCCGGTAAGCTAATCCAGCGTTTCGCCCCCATCCTTTTTTCACCAATGACCAAAACCAACAACAGTAAAAATATACCGATGGCATATAAGTACGGACTCATAGATTGGTAAACTTTGGGTGGAATTTGCGCACAGATCAACATCACAATAAAGCCCACACCAAAACTTGTGGCTTGACGTAGTACCATTCCCGAATCTTCCGCGGTCGCACTATAGACAACCATCAGCCCCAATATTGCATTGAGTACCAAGAAGCAAAGTAACCACGGGTCTAAATGAAGTTTAGCCCATCGAGAAGAATCGTGTTTTATACTGCGGCCATCGCGTAATGACTGACGTAAAAAACGATACTGTTGAGAAGGGATCATTGCGAAACAGATCTAAAAAGGATGCGGGAATTATAGATTAAAGCGACAGTAAAAATCACTGTCCCTTAAATATTCCTTGAAATAATCATCTATTCACTTGAGACGCTAAAATTAAACGTGCCAATTCCAAGTCATCTGGATAGGTAATTTTAATATTGTCCGAACGACCCTGCACGACATTGACATGCTCACCGACAAATTCTAAAGCACTAGCCTCATCTGTGATGGTCGCACCAGCGGCAAGCGCTTGTTCAATGGCATTTTTAAGCACACCCAATTTGGCAATTTGTGGTGTCTGCGCTTGCCATAAAGTTGAACGATCTACCGTAGTTGATATTTGTGGCGCCGTTTCAACTCGTTTTAATGTATCGCGTACGGGAATGGCGAGAATCGCACTTAGCTCTGAATCGACTGCCGATTGAACTAAATTTTCTAAACTCAACTGCGAGACACATGGTCGTGCTGCATCATGAACAAATACCCAATCATCATCATTGGCAATCGAAGATAGATATTGCAATGCATTGAGCACAGAATGCACACGCTCTGCACCACCTAAACAAAAATGAGCCTTCTCTTGATTAGTGAGTGCCAAGGTCTGCGCAACATTATCTTGCTCGCCTATAGCCAATACATAGCCTGTTAAAGGCAATTGGTTGAGACGTGCAACTGTGTGTTCAAGCACAGTTAGACCCGCAATGTTTTGATATTGTTTTAGTTCAGTTTTAGAAAATCGACTTCCTGAACCAGCAGCAGGAATAATGGCCCACAATTTAAGGTTCTGGTGGAAGTTCGGCTGGTTCTGACTCATTGGTACGTAGGTCTACTTTTGCGTTTGGGTCAATATAAATTGGTTTGTACTGAGTACTGATCGTACTCATCTGCACGAAAGTCTCATGCGGTTTAATTAAACCTAAATCTAGACGAGCATGCTCTTCAATAGCTTCAACGCCATTTTTTAAATCGTATACTTCAGCGGCAAGCACGCGATTTCGTTCTTTTAATTCGTCATTGAGTTCGACTTGTTGTTGTATTTTCTGACTCAGTTGTTGATGTTGATGATAACCACCTTCACCGAACCAGTATAAATATTGAAACCCTGCGATCAAAAAGATCGCAAGGCCCAACAATGCTTTACTCGCTTTGGAGTCAAATACATTTAACATAGATAGCATGATCTGCTTAGTTCAAACCTTTGAACTCAGCTTTACCGCGATATGCAGCATTAGTCAATTCTTCAATACGAAGTAATTGGTTATATTTCGCTACACGGTCAGAACGGCAAAGTGAACCAGTTTTGATTTGACCCGCTGCTGTACCCACTGCAAGATCTGCAATAGTTGAATCTTCAGTTTCACCAGAACGGTGTGAAATTACTGTAGTGTAACCATTTGCTTTCGCAAGATAGATTGCATCTAGAGTTTCAGTCAACGTACCGATTTGGTTGTACTTGATCAGAATCGAGTTACCCACTTTTTCGTTGATACCACGTTGAAGAATCTTAGGATTCGTAACGAATAGGTCATCACCAACCAATTGGATTTTGTCGCCAAGGATTGAAGTAAGGTATGACCAACCTTCCCAATCAGACTCGTCTAAACCATCTTCAATTGAGATGATTGGGTATTGTTTTGCAAAACCAGCAAGGTAGTCAGCAAATTGGTTGCTTGTGAATGCTTTATTGCCTTCACCTGCAAGGATGTATTGACCATCTTTGTAGAATTCTGAAGATGCACAGTCAAGCGCAAGCATAATATCAGAACCTGCTTTGTAGCCAGTTTTTTCAATTGCTTCAAGAATTACTGTAATTGCTTCTTCGTTAGAACGAAGGTTCGGTGCAAAACCACCTTCATCACCAACTGCAGTATTTAGACCTTGTTTCTTTAAAACTGATTTTAAAGAATGGAAAATTTCAGCACCAGCGCGTAAAGCTTCAGAGAATGAAGTGAAGCCAACAGGCTCAATCATAAATTCTTGAATGTCTACGTTGTTGTCTGCATGTGAACCACCATTTAGGATGTTCATCATTGGAACAGGCATAGTCAAAATGCTGTTATTACGAAGGTCTGCGATGTATTGGAAAAGTGGAATTTTCTTTTCGTCAGCAGCAGCGCGTGCAGCAGCTAGCGATACCGCTAAAGTTGCGTTCGCACCTAATTTTTCTTTGTTTTCAGTACCGTCAAGCGCGATCATTGTGTTATCAATGTCTTTTTGTTCGAATACTGATTTACCCAACAATGCATCACGAATTACTGTGTTAACGTTGTTAACCGCAGTTTTAACGCCTTTACCTAAGTAACGAGCTTTGTCGCCGTCACGAAGTTCTAAAGCTTCACGAGAACCAGTTGAAGCACCAGATGGTGCACATGCACGGCCTACAACGCCAGAGGCTAAGATTACGTCTGCTTCGATGGTAGGGTTACCACGAGAGTCCAAAATTTCACGTGCACGAATGTCAACGATTTGGCTCATGAACAATTCCTCAGTTGATTAATAAAAATGATGCGTCAAAAGTGACGCATCAATGTGTATCGAATTAGTGTGTATCTAACTTTGCGAAACCTTTGACCAAGGTATCGAGTTCTTTTAACTGCGCCAAGAAAGGCTCCAACTGTGACATGCGTAGCGCACATGGACCGTCACATTTGGCATTTTCTGGATCTGGATGAGCTTCTAAGAACAAACCAGCTAAACCAGTCGCCATACCTGCACGTGCCAATGTCGTGATTTGTGCACGACGACCACCTGCAGAATCCGCACGACCACCCGGCGTTTGAAGCGCATGTGTAACATCAAAGAACACAGGGACATTCATTTCTTTCATGATGTCAAAGCCCAACATATCAACAACTAAGTTGTTGTAACCAAATGCTGAACCACGTTCACAAAGAATCAGTTTGTCATTTCCTGCTTCCAAACACTTATGCAGAATATGACGCATTTCGTGTGGTGCGAGGAACTGTGCTTTTTTGATGTTAATGATGGCATCAGTTTTCGCCATCGCTTCAACAAGGTCAGTCTGACGGCTTAAAAATGCAGGAAGCTGGATAATATCCGCAACTTCAGCAACAGGCGCAGCTTGGTATGGTTCATGTACGTCGGTAATAATCGGCACATTAAAGTGTTTTTTAATGTCAGCTAACCACTCGATTCCTTTTTCCAGGCCTGGGCCACGGAAAGAGTTTAAGCTTGAACGATTGGCTTTATCAAAACTTGCTTTAAACACATATGGAATATCCAAGCGTTTGCAGATATCCACATATGTTTCAGCAATTTCAAAAGCAAGGTCTTTTGACTCAAGTACGTTCATGCCGCCGAATAGTACAAATGGCAAATGATTTGCCATTTGTATATCGCCTAAACGTACAATTTCCTGTGGTTTTAATTGTGACATTTAAACTCTTCCTGGTTTAGTCAAAAACACATTATTTCGCTTTTTGGTACTGCTTTTTAGCAGCATCAATAAAGCCTGCGAATAATGGGTGTCCATCACGTGGTGAACTTGTAAATTCCGGATGGAATTGTACAGCAATAAACCAAGGATGTTCAGGAATTTCAACAGTTTCAACAAGACGCTGTACTGGAGAATAACCTGAAATCTTCATGCCTTTTTCTTCAAGCACTGGGATATAACGGTTGTTCATTTCATAACGGTGACGGTGACGTTCAACAATCTCTTCAGAACCGTAAACTTGTGCAGTTTTTGTTCCCGCAACCAATTCAGATTTTTGAGCACCCAGACGCATTGTGCCGCCTAAGTCAGAATCTGCATTACGTTGTTGAACTTCGCCGCGCTCATCTAACCATTCAGTGATTAGACCAATCAATGGTGATTTTGTAGAACGGTTAAATTCAGTTGAAGTTGCATCGCTAATACCCGCAACGTTACGCGCATATTCGATCACAGCCAACTGCATACCTAAACAGATGCCGAGGAACGGTACACCGTTTTCACGTGAAAAACGAATCGCTTTCATTTTGCCTTCTGTACCACGTTCACCGAAACCACCCGGAACTAAGATTGCATCCGCGTCTTTCAATACGTCGTTTACATCTTGGCTTTCAAGCTCTTCAGCATTGACATAATCAATCTGAACTTTCACACGGTTTTGAATACCCGCATGTAAAAGTGCTTCGTTTACAGATTTGTATGCATCTGGAAGTTCAACGTATTTACCAACCATCGCTACACGAACTGTGTATTCAGGGTTCAGTAATGCATCTACAACGTTATCCCAGTCAGACAGGTCAGCTTCTGGAAGATCGTTATAACCAAAACGTTCGCAGATTAAATCATCAACGTTTTGTTCATAGAAAGTACGTGGAATTTGGTAAATTGAACGCGCATCTTTACAGACCACAACCGCACGCGCTTCAACGTTCGTAAATAACGCAATTTTACGTGTAGTGTCAGCATCAACATCATGCTCTGTACGGCAGATCAGGATGTCTGGTTGAATACCAATCGACAAAAGCTCTTTTACAGAGTGTTGAGTTGGTTTAGTTTTTAATTCAGCAGCTGACTTAATATATGGGAGTAAAGTTAAGTGCATTAACATTGTGCGCTTATGACCTAGTTCGACCATAAGTTGACGTACAGATTCCATGAATGGGAGAGATTCAATGTCACCTACTGTACCGCCGATCTCAACGATCGCAACGTCATAGCCTTCACCTGCGCGAAGAACACGTTCTTTAATATTGTCAGTAATATGTGGAATAACTTGAACTGTACCACCGAGGTAATCACCACGACGTTCTTTATTCAAGACATCTTGGTACACTCGTCCTGAAGTAAAGTTGTTCAGTTTGGTCATTTTCGCACGACGCAAGAAACGTTCGTAATAACCCAAGTCTAAGTCAGTTTCAGCACCATCCTCTGTGACAAAAACTTCACCGTGTTGGAATGGACTCATAGTCCCTGGATCGACATTAATGTATGGATCCATTTTTACCATGGTTACTTTTAAACCACGGGCTTCTAAAAGCGCAGCCACTGATGCAGCTGAAATACCTTTACCTAGTGATGATACAACACCACCAGTAACGAAAATAAAATGGGTCATTAAGTTTCTCGTACAATGGAGCCTAAATTGGCCTACAATGTTGTGCGATTTTACTTTACTCTGTACCAAGAAAGCAAAGTCATTCCGCATCAATTCATAGAACAATTAACAATTGGCTATTGTAACAGCAATTATCATAAAAATTTAGAGTAAGTTCTTATCATTTCTATATTCTTATTTGCTGTTATAATGCATTTATCCAATCCACACTTTTTTGTTTTGTGTAATTATGAATAAGAAACTTTTAATCTGCGGTGCAATCGCAACAGGTCTACTTCTTACAGCATGTGTAAAAAAAGAAGCACCAAAAGAAGAAGAACAGGAACAGGTTGAAGTTGCAACATCTGAACCAACAGCATCTGTACCTACACAATTGGAACCAGTTGAAGAACAACCAGTTGTTGAAGAAACGACTCAACAGCAAGTTGAAGTGATTCGTGAAGAGACACCGAATACAACAACCGAAATTCGTCGTGAACCTACTCCTCCTGCAGAAGCTCCTGCTCCAAAAGCAGAAGCGCCTAAAGCTGCAGAAAAACTTGCACAAGCTGCTCAACCTAAACAAAACTCAGGTTCTGCTCAGTCTGAAGATGACGCCGTGGCTGCTGCCATTGCTGCTGCAACACCTGCTTTAGAGAACTAAGATCGAAGTTTTATCAAACAAATGATCAAAAAAACCCGGCAATTGTCGGGTTTTTTATTGTTTCTATGTAAATAAAAAGCTGCACAAAACGATGCACAGTTTTTCTCACAACTATTCTTGTAATTTTTCAGCTAAATATTCAATAAATAAACGAACACGTTTCGGTAAATGCTCTTGTTGATAATAGACAGCATGAATAAGCTGTTCATGCGGTTCAATTTGATCGTCTAAAAGTTGTACCAATCGCCCTTCTGCAATATCTTTTTCTAACATAAAAATTGATAGACAAGCGATACCCATCCCATGAATTGCAAGCTCGCGGATGGTTTCACCATTTGATGCCTTAATATTTGGTCGGATCGTCAAAGGTTTCCCTGTGACTTGGATCGGCCAAGTATTCATATGGGTAATTTGACTAAATCCAAGTAAAGCATGTGCGGTTAGCTCTTCAGCATTTTGCGGACGTCCATGCTGCTGAAGGTATTCAGGACTCGCCACCAAACACAGTCGACTCTTGTAGATAAGTTTTGCATGCAAACTGGAGTCGTTTAATTTTCCAAAGCGAATTGCAACATCCGCTTTATGCTCTAATAAGTCAATCACTTGATCATGATTTACTAATTCAATCTCTATATGCGGATAACGTGCATTAAATTCTGGAATCAAGGGAACGATCATATGCAGAATAAAAGAAATTGCTGAATCGACTCGCACTAACCCCGAAGTATCTACATCTAATTTCAGCAGAGAATCTTCCGCTTCGCTCAAATCATTCAATATCCGCCGTGTTTTTGCTAAAAACAATTGCCCCTCTTGCGTGAGCTTAATTTTGCGGGTAGTTCGTTCCAACAAGGTTACATTTAATTTAGATTCCAGACGCTGTAATGCGCGGCTGACACCAGATGCTGTTTGATCTAATCTTTCTGCTGCTTTGATAATAGAGCCGCTATCTACAATAACAGTAAAAGCCTGCAGCTCCTCAATGGTCGATTTCATTGCATATTCTAATTCGTGATTTTTAATCAATAATATATTCCAAACTCATGCATTTTTCTTCATTAAAATTAGCAGCACAATAGCATCAATTCAAAAAAGAGAATTCCTGATGATTGTTCCCCAATTTGGTGTCGGTACCTTCCGTTTAACAGGTGATACTGTCATTCACTCAGTAAAAACAGCCTTAGAAGTTGGATATCGTGCTGTAGACACCGCACAAATTTACGGTAATGAAGCAGAAGTAGGCCAAGCACTCCATGAAAGTCAGGTCAATCGAGCTGATATTTTCTTAACCACGAAAATTTGGACTGAAAATTATACTACCGACAAACTGATACCCAGTCTAAAAGACAGCTTAATTAAATTAAGGACTGATGCAGTTAACCTCACACTTATTCATTGGCCCGCACCTGCACTTGGAGTCGATATTCCTGAATTAATGGGACATTTACTTGAGGCAAAAAAACAAGGATTGACTGAGCATATTGGTGTATCTAATTTTAATATTGAGCTCACTCAACAAGCCATTGATCACATCGGGCTGGAAAATATTGCAACCAATCAAATTGAACTGAGTCCTTATCTTCAAAATGAACGACTTGCGACTTACTTAAAACAGCAAAATATTGATGTCACCTCTTATATGACCTTGGCTTATGGCAAAGTGCTAAATGACCCAATACTTTCTGATATTGCAGCACAACACCAAGCTTCAGTTGCACAAGTGACACTCGCTTGGGCGCTGCAAAAGGGTTATGCCGTAATTCCATCTTCAACCCAACGTGAACATTTAACCAGTAACTTAAAAGCTCAAGACATTCATTTAACACCACAACAGATGCAGGCCATTGCCACACTAGACAGAAATGCGCGTGAAGTGAACCCACCTGAACTTGCTCCAGTGTGGGATATTTAATATGAAATTAAATTTTCCATTAATTGCATTAGCCGTAGGTGCTTTTGCAATTGGCACAACAGAATTTTCACCGATGGGTTTTTTGCCTGAAATCGCAGCAGATTTATCGGTATCTATTCCTCAAGCGGGCTTACTGATTAGTGCCTATGCCGTTGGCGTCATGATTGGTGCCCCATTGATGACCTTATGGTTAGCACGTTTTCCAAAACGTACTGCCCTTATTTTACTGATGGCAATATTTACCATCGGTAATATTTTGGCAACGATTGCACCTAACTATCTCGGTTTAATGGCTGCACGCTTAGTCACCAGCTTAAATCATGGTGCATTTTTTGGCTTAGGTTCTGTAGTTGCAGCGAGTGTTGTGCCGAAAGATAAACAAGCCAGTGCTGTTGCCATGATGTTTATGGGCTTGACCATTGCCAATATTGGCGGTGTGCCACTCGCAACGTGGGTGGGGCAAAATATCGGTTGGCGTATGTCTTTTGCGGCCATCACCTTACTGGGCATCATCACCATGTTGGCATTATGGAAAGCACTGCCCCATCAGCAACAGACCGAAAAACCTGATGTACGAGCAGAGTTAAAAGTATTAACACGCATGCCTGTTGTTTTAGCACTGCTGACCACGGTCATGAGTGCTGGAGCTATGTTCGCGCTCTATACCTATATCGCACCGAGCTTAAAAGTTTTTACCCATGCAAGTCCTGAGCTTATCACTTTCATGTTGGTTTTAATCGGGATCGGATTTTCAATCGGCAACCATTTCGGTGGTAAGTTTGCAGATCAGTCTTTAGATAAAACCTTAATTGACTTCTTAGTCTTACTAATGCTAATGATGCTGTTATTTCCAATTTTAGCAACAACCACCATTGGCGCGGCGATTGCTTTAATCATCTGGGGAGCAGCAGCCTTTGCCGTTGTACCACCTTTACAAATGCGTGTTATGACAGTAGCTCACGATGCACCAGGCCTCGCTTCTTCAGTGAATATTGGTGCATTTAATCTTGGAAATGCTTTGGGCGCTGTTGCAGGTGCCGCAGTGCTAAATCTTAACCTAAGCTATGCTGCAGTATCTTATACAGGCGCTACACTGAGTGCTATAGCGTTGATTTTAGTATTGATACAGATGAAGCTTAAACCTCAAACAACCGCATGTTGCGCACAAGCTGAGTAACACACACTTAAAATAGCCTACCCAAAGTAGGCTATTTTTTAGTTCGCATATAACTTTAAAAAATCTGCCATCAATTTGGTTGCCCATGAATGGGTTTCCACTAGACCTTCATAATAACCACAGTGACTGCCTTTTTTAGTGATCACCACCACTACATTCGGCAAAGAACGGATTAATTCTTTATAGGGTTCAAAGTTTTGAATGTGGCAAATAGGATCGTCTTCGGCATTTAAAATCATCAAAGGAATTTTAAGATTTTCAAATACATAAATTGGGTTGGTGGATTTGGCATAACTTTCATAATCAGTAAAACCCGCCATTTGAAAATATGTACGTTCAAACTGCGCCAGATCTTTACTTTTTAGTACTTCAACTAAAGAGGGTATTGCTGACCATGTTGCAGAATAGGGTTCTACAAATTTCTGAAAGAGCTTTTTCGTCATCATTTTACTGTAAAAAGGATGGACATTTTTAAAGCCAAGCTCAGTGTCATAGCCCGGACATAAAGCAAAAGCCGCTTTAAGTGGTGTTTCCTCACCTTGTTCGCCTAAATAGCGGACCAATAGCCCCGTTCCGGCAGATGAACCGACGCCATACAAACTCGATGCGGGAAATTTCTGCTGAATAAAGGCAATCTGTTCACGTAAGTCATCGGTTGAACCAAATAAGTTTATTTTGGCAACTGGCATAGGCAAATTGGCATGACCACGTCTTAAACAGAGTGCAATGCGCCAACCAGTATATAGGTGAAGATCCCGAACCACTTCCCGCATACTTTCAGGCGTTCCCGTAATCGTATGCATGAGCACCACAGTTGGCACATCCGCAGGTAAATCCAAACCCAACCATGCAATGGCTGTTACCCCTCCATCAGCCATGGTCAGCTGCTCTATAGCATCATATTTAAGCTTCACTTGACGCTTTTTAATGACATCAAAATATAGTAAATGTGCGTGGGTATTCGACAGCCAAGGCGTAGGGCGATATTTTTCATGTAGTTGCTTTAACTTCGGCAGCACATGTTTCATTTGCCCTTCAGGATGATAATAAAGCTGTGGTAATTCTGCACCGATAGCATGATCTACAAAATTTAAAAGAGCCTGACGCCCTTTATGCATCACATTATTCATTGACCCTACCTTCACCTCGCTTCGCACCACAGCAAATCATTTCCATCTTTTCACTTTGGCAGACAATGTCCATAAAAAACCGCATCTAAAAAACTGTATCTCGCTAGCAATATTTGTTTGCTTAAGCCTCATAAGCAAAAAGCATGACAATATCCATCATGCTTTTTATCATTCTGAGATGAGCATTTTAAAAACAGCAGATTTAAGGCTGATATTGCATAATGCGCTCACCCATTTTCGCCGCCAATGCTTCCAAGCCACTTTTTGGACGAAGCATGACTTCAAAATCAATCATCTGACCTTGTTCATTAAACTGAATCATGTCGATCCCTTTTAACTTTTTCTCTCCAACATTGGCAGAAAACTCAAGCACCACATTTAAACCATCTTCTGAGTAAAACTCACGGTGATAGGTAAAATTTTCAAAAATTTGAATCACATTGGTCAAAATAAAAGTTACTACAGGCTTACCTGGATATGGGTTAAACGCGACGGGTGAACGAAACACCACATCCTCTGCCAAGAGTTCATTTAAAATATTCATATCCCGTGTGTTAAGCATTTCGTGCCAACGTGCAACAGATTTTTTTGTTGTTTCAATAGTCATGTTTATGTCCTTTTTTTTTGATGAATCATTTCCCTTTCCTCAAACTCCTCTCCCAAATGGAGAGGAAGCACGACAACTGCATATTAAATTGAATGAAGTTGTCGTGGTTTAGTATGAGGCTGATTAAATCACCGCAGCCAAATCTGCACCTTGACGAATGGCACGTTTAGCATCTAACTCACCTGCTTCTTTCGCACCACCAATCAAATGCACATTTTTCCCATCTGCTTGTAGCTGTTCATACATCGCGGTATAGGATTCCTGACCTGCACAAATCACCACATGATCAACATCTAAAATATGTGATTGACCATCAACGGTAATATGCAAACCTTGATCATCAATTTTGTCGTAGCTTGCACCCGCAATCATTTTCACATCGCGGTGTTTCAAACCTGTACGGTGAATCCAACCCGTGGTTTTACCTAAGCCAGCACCAACCGATTTAGCCTTACGTTGCAATAAATACACTTCACGCGGCGATTCTTCGACGTCTGGATGTTTCAAGCCACCGACTTGCGCATAAGTGGTATCAATACCCCATTCATCATAAAACTTCTCAGGATTGAGGCTACCGCTTTCACCTTCATGCGTTAAATATTCAGCCGTATCGAAACCAATACCGCCTGCACCAATGATTGCTACACGTTTGCCAACAGGTTGACGTTCACGTAATACCTGTAAATAGCTCAATACTTTTGGATGATCAATACCATCTATATCTAACTGACGCGGTGTTACACCCGTCGCCACCACGATGTCATCAAAATCAGACTGAGCTAATTCTTCATAAGTTGCCGTATGGTTCAATACCAATTTAATCTGGGGCAATAGTTCTATTTTACGTTTGAAATAACGCAGCGTTTCATAAAACTCTTCTTTACCAGGAATCGTTTTCGCAATATTAAACTGCCCACCAATTTGGCTCGATGCTTCAAAAATAGTTATGTTATGACCACGCTCTGCAGCATAAGTTGCAAAGCTTAAACCTGCAGGTCCCGCACCAATCACAGCGATATTTTTCACCTGTGCAGATTCTTTAAAAATCAGTTCAGTTTCATAGCAAGCTTGAGGGTTAACCAAACATGTTGCAATTTTCATTGAGAAAATATGATCTAGGCAGGCTTGGTTACAACCGATACAGGTATTAATTTCATCACTACGACCTTGTTCTGCTTTTTCCACAAAACGTGGGTCAGCCAGCATTGGACGTGCCATGGACACCATATCTGCATCACCCGAAGCAAGTACGTGCTCAGCCATTTCAGGAGTATTGATACGGTTTGAGGTGATTAAAGGAACATTCACAAGACCTTTTAATTTCTTGGTCACCCATGTAAATGCAGCACGTGGCACTTTGGTTGCAATGGTCGGAATACGTGCTTCGTGCCAGCCAATACCGGTATTGATAATAGTTGCACCGGCTTTTTCAATGGCTTTTGCAAGTTGCACAACTTCTTCGAAAGTCGAACCACCTTCAACCAAATCCAGCATAGAAAGACGGTAAATAATAATAAAATTTTCACCGACTAATTCACGCGTACGACGCACGATCTCAATTGGAAAACGAATCCGGTTTTCATAACTGCCACCCCATTCATCATCACGGTGGTTGGTACGTGCAGCAATAAACTCATTAATTAAATAACCTTCTGACCCCATGACTTCTACACCGTCATAACCCGCTGTCTGTGCTAACTGAGCACATTTGGCAAAATCATTGATCGTGCGTTCGACGTCTGCTGTGCTCAAAGCTTGCGGTTTTACTGGGTTAATTGGTGCTTGAATAGATGAAGGTGCAACATTATTGGCTTGATACGAGTAGCGACCTGTATGCAAAATCTGCATCGCAATTTTACCGCCAGCATCATGTACCGCCTGCGTAATCACTTTATGTTTTTCTGCTTCTTCTAAAGAATCTAATTTTGAGCCACCAGCAAATGTCACACCATCATCATTGGGAGAAATACCACCAGTTACAATCAGACCTACACCACCTTTCGCACGCTCAGCGTAAAAAGCTGCCATGCGTTCATAGCCACCCGGTGCTTCTTCAAGGCCGATATGCATAGAACCCATCAATACACGGTTCTTTAGCGTTGTAAAACCTAAATCTAGTGGTGCCAATAAATTTGGATAATTTGACATTTTTTCTCCTTAGCGTGCTGAAAAGCTGGCTATTTTTATCTTCGCTTGTATACGAGCTTTCTCTTTCCATCTACGCATACAAGATTTTTGCAACTTGTTGCACTAATTTATATGCGAGATTTGATTTTTATGCAACATGTTGCATAATAAAAAGTACAAAACTATTTTGACTGAGCCATATATGTCTTTAGCCCATGTTTTACTCACGAGCTTACTTGAAAAACCGAGTACAGGAATTGACCTTGCACGCCGTTTTGACCGCTCTATGGGCTTTTTTTGGAATGCAACACATCAGCAAATCTACCGTGAACTCAGTGGCATGCAGCAAAAAGGCTGGATCAGTACCATTGAAGATGAGCACAGTACAACCCGTAAAAAAACCTACCAAGTTGAACAGCTTGGACGCGTAGAGTTGGCAAATTGGATGGTTGAACAAAGCCCTCCGGCTCAGTTACGTGAAGAGTTGATGGTCCGTTTACGTGCTGAAGCTCAACTGGGTACAAATGGCGTATTACCTGAATTAGAACGCCATCTAGACATTCACAAAGAAAAACTAAAAGTGTACCAGTCTATTTTTGCAAAAGACTTTGCACATGCGCATGATGAAGACCGTACTTTGTACATTCATAAAATGATTTTACAGCTTGGGATTGATTTGGAAATCGGTTGGATCAAATGGCTCGAAACCATCATTCCACAGTTGCATAAATTTAATCGCTAAAACAAAAAATAAATAGGAAGCCGCATGCCGCACTATACAATGCCAGATCAACAACAACTATATGTTCGTGAATATGGTCAAGGAGAACCAATCCTGGTTTTATCTGGACTCGGCATGCAAAGTTGGCAATGGCACCCTTTTCTATATCAACACCGAAAGCATTTTAAATTTATCATTCCAGACTGGCGTGGATTTGGCGGCTCTAAACATTGTCATATTCCAAATATGGACACCATTTCAAGCCATTGGCGAGATATTGACAGCTTAGTTTCCCAGCTCGGTTACGATAAAATCACGGTGATTGCTTACTCCATGGGGGCAACGACCACCATGCACGGTTTGAAATACGGTCAGTTTGCCGAAAAAATTAAACGTTATTTGCACATCGATCAAACGCCTAAAATTAGAGTAGATGAAGATTGGCAATATGGTTTATATGGCAAACGCCACACTGAGTTTTTAAGTATTTTAGAAGACATCTCGAAGGTACTTGCAACTAACCTCTCCGTGCCATTTGCACAGCAGATGAATAAACATGACCGTCAAGGTCTGGTCGACGCTTGGTTACGGTTCATAGACTTACAAAATAGCAATCCTTATGCATTATCAGCTTTCCGTTTTGCATACCAACAACCAACTTTACAGAAGCTGATATTACCCTCACAAAGTGTGGCCTATTTATATTGGTATATTCAAAATTATTTAAACCATACTGAAGATTATCGTGAAGCCATTGCAGCACTCACCGCACCGACGACTTTTTTCACAGGGGCAAAATCGATCCTCTATCCTGCTCAAGGTCAAAAAATTATTGCTGACAGCCTAGTCAATGCTGAGCAGATTATTTTTAAAAAATCGGGACACACTCCATTAATCAGTGAACCGGTCAAATTTAGCCGTGAAATCACCAAGTTCTTAAAACAAGCGCTCTAATTAGACTGAATAAAAAAACAGGCTCAATACTTTCAAGATTGAGCCTGTTTTTTTATGAAGGTAAGCGTTACTTAACTGTTTGCGTCAAAATTGAATTTCAAATTTAACGTTATTATTACTTTTTAAAATAAGCACTAGAAAACCCGACGATCGTATTCAATTGCTTCCAAATCATATACTTGGTAAACACAATCAAATAAAGGACGTGCCAATTCCCCTTCATCATCATTCCGCACGATCAAATAAATTTGGCTAATGGCAGCACTGTCCGATAATTTCACATAATTCACATGCCTAAACTGCATAATTTGGACAGATTCAGGAACAATACAAATGCCTTCGCCCGCAGCGACCATACCCAGAGATTGCTGCAAATCTGCTTGAGTATTGAAGCGTTTCGGCTCCATCCCATATTCTAAAAATAAAGACTTGATCAGCGTTGCATAACTTTGACCATCCGTTGCAGGATAAATAAAAATCTGCTCATCTTTGAGATTATTTAATGCAATCTGCTGCTGTGAAGATAAAGGATGACTCGAATGCACCGCAACAATTAGTGGCTCTTCACGCAATAGCACACGTTTAACCGCCTGATCCGACACTCGAACTCGGCTAAAGCATGCATCAACCCGACCTTCTTTTAATGCCTGAATCTGATCGACTGCACTCAGTTCAATTAAATTTACATTTAAGTGTGGATATTGCTGACGGAATAAATAAACAATTCGAGGTAATAAACCACAGAGTAACGAACCGCCATACCCAATATTAATAGTACGTTCAGTGGCACTGGCCCGCTGCGTAATGAGCTTAATTTCTTCTGCATTGGAAAGTAACTTCACAGCTTGCTGATAAAAGAAACGGCCAATGGTGGTGGTTCTCAAAGGACGGCTGCCACGCTCAAAAAGCTGTGCACCCAACTCTTCTTCTAAATTTTGAATTTGACGACTTAAAGGAGGTTGAGCAATAAATAGCTTTTCAGCAGCCTTCGTAAAACTCTGTTCTTCTACAACGGCGACAAAGTAACGTAAATGTCTTAATTCCATGACATTGTCCTTTAATGTCGAATTTCTTTCATAATGGTCTTTTATTTGAATATATCAGGACGACACTCAAATCACATCCTTCAAATTCGGTTATTTAAAAGATGTATACACCACATTTATTGTTTGGTCATGCTAATGTGAAACGATTACAAGGTTAACCCGACTTTAGTCTTGGCAATTTTGCTCAATCTTCTCACATGAAAAACTACAAAACGTGATTGACTTCATGAAACAATTCAAGTTAATTAGCAAAATCGTTGCAAATATGGAATAAGAACAGTGCTGAGTGATCTAGATGATTTTTATTGTTTTGCCCAAGTGGTCGAACATGGTGGTTTTAGTGCAGCCGAACGTGCAACAGATATTCCAAAATCAAAACTGAGTCGTCGGGTCTATAACTTAGAAGAACGTTTAGGTGTCCGCCTGATTCAACGTAGTTCACGACATTTTGCTGTTACAGATATTGGTATGAATATCTACCGCCATGCACAAGTTATGATGAATGCCGCTCAAGCCGCACATGATTTGGTTGATCATCTCAGTACGCAGCCGCGCGGCTTAATTAAAGTCAGCTTACCTGTTTCCATCGCGCAAAATGAAATGACCAAAATATTGCCTGAATTTTTAAAGCAATATCCAGAAATCAAAGTGCAAATGATGGTGACCAATCGACGCGTAGATATCATTAATGAAGGCTTCGATCTTGCGCTACGTGTACGTTCAAATCTAGACGACGACCCCAATTTAGTCATTCGTAAATTTGAAACGATTGAGCAGCACTTATTTGCCAGTCAGGCGTATCTGAATAAATTTGGTGAACTCAAACAACCTGAAGATTTATCTCAGCATCAAATATTAAGTATGGCGGATGAGCATCTCGATCAACATATTATTGTGACCGATGCACAGCATCATCAGAAAAAAATCAAAGTTAACCCAACCGTGATGGGCTCTGACCTGTCTATGTTAGCTGCACTGGCCTGCCAAGATTGTGGCGTGGTGTTATTACCCGACAGTATTGTGTCCGATCACGTGAAATCAGGTGCTTTGGTTCGTGTACTACCTGAATGGAAAGCTGCACATGGTATTTTCCATGCTGTTTATCCATCTCGTCGTGGCTTATTACCTGCTGTACGTGTATTCATTGATTATTTAGTTGAAAAACTCAGCCAACATGAACACGCTAAATTTTAAGCAAAAAAAAGCTTACCCATGTGATGGGTAAGCGAAAACTTAAAAACTAAGTAAAATCAGAAACTACAGCAGAATCTGTAGGGCTATTGTATAAATAAAATACATCTTTATTAAATCGTTAATAGCTCTAACTGATTTTTTGAGCTATAGGCAAAGCCTTACAAATTAAGACTTAGAGAAATGTAGTTAGTCTTAAAAACGATAACGCCCATAACCACCACGAACTCCTAGACTAAAGTCAAAAAATATACAACTGTATAATTTTATTTAACTTCAATCATTTGGACACAGCAGATATGGCATTAACAACACTACTGAGCTTAGATCGCGGGATATTCGCCTGTACCCTCTGGCCATGGAGATAACAACTCAAAACCCGTATCGGTTACAACAACCATATGTTCCCACTGTGCCGATAAAGAACGGTCTGCAGTAATTACTGTCCAGCCGTCTTTTAACTCTTTAGTACGCGCTTTACCGCTATTAATCATCGGTTCAATGGTAAAGACCATGCCTTTTTTCAGAATGACACCTTGACCCGGTTGACCATAGTGTAAAACGCTTGGTTGCTCATGATAAACTTTACCAATCCCGTGACCACAGTATTCACGTACAATGCTGTAGCCTTCACGATGAGCAACTTGTTGAATGGCATAGCCTACATCACCCAATGTTGCTCCCGGTTTAACTGCATGAATCCCTGCAACCATCGCTTCGTAAGTAGTTTCGACTAACTTTTTAGCCGCAGGCGAAACCTCACCCACATAGTACATACGACTGGTATCACCGAAATAACCATCTTTAATGATAGCAACATCAATATTGATAATGTCACCGTCTTTCAATACGGTTTCTTTCGAAGGAATACCATGACAAACCACTTCATTCGGTGAAATGCAGGTGGTTTTGGTATAGCCATAGTAGCCAACGTTGGCAGGAATCACTTTAAGTGTGTTGACGATAAAATCATTGCAGATATCATCTAGATATTCAGTGGTCACGCCCGGCTTGACATACTCCCCGATCATCTCTAAAACCTGAGCAGCTAAACGACCTGAAATGCGTAATTTTTCAATATCTTGCTCGGTTTTAATCGTGATTTTGGAAGCTTTCATCTGAATATCCTCAAATTTGAATACACCGAATTATAGACCTTTTAGATTTTTTTTGTTTTATTCAGCCAATATTTCTGCATTTATTCGGCTTATAGCATCCTATTTAGTGCTGAAAATTAGAACAATTGATTTATATCTGATAAATCTTAATAGCTAAACTTATTCCTATAAAAAATTTATATACAATAAATTTCTTTTATTTATCATAAATATAAATAAAACATTATTTTATCTGTCAATATATTCATGATTCGTATTATAAAAACTATCTATACGATTTATAAATTTTGCTCCAAAAACGAGCTTAATTGCACTAAAATTGCCTTTTTTCACAGTTCATCTCCCCTTTATGACAAGTCTTCGTACACGGGATATTGTTGCCTTAGGTTTTATGACCTTTGCACTATTTATTGGTGCAGGTAACATTATTTTCCCACCAATTGTCGCACAGCAAGCGGGTGAACATGTTTGGTTAGCTGCATTTGGTTTCTTGATCACTGCAGTTGGTCTACCTGTCATCACGATTATTGCTTTGTCGCGTGTTGAAGGTTCTATTCAAGTTTTAAGTTCGCCTTTGGGTAAAGCAGCCAGCATTATCCTTACTGTCGCGTGTTACTTAGCTGTTGGACCTTTATTTGCAACACCTCGTACAGCTACCGTTTCTTATGAAATTGGTTTCTCTTCTTATTTTGGTAACAGCGCAAACAGTCTGCTGATTTATAGCGTGATTTATTTTGCATTGGTGACGATTGTTTCACTTTACCCAAATAAAATTTTAGATACCGTAGGTTATTTCCTTTCACCACTCAAGATTTTAGGCCTCGTTATACTGGGTATCTCTGCGTTCTTTATCCCTGCCGGTGTGATTCCACCTGCAATTGATAACTACGTAACTGCACCAGTTTCTGAAGGTGTAGTAAATGGTTATTTAACCATGGATACCTTAGGCGCTTTAGTTTTTGGTATTGTGATCGTCAAAGCCATTACTTCACGCGGCGTAACGGATAGTAAGCTCGTCACCAAATATGCTGTCATTGCCAGTATTATTTCTGGTATTGGACTTACACTGGTATATATCAGCTTATTCAAACTCGGTATGGGCAGCCATGATATTGCTCCAAATGCAACAAATGGTGCAGTGATCCTGCATGCATATGTACAACATGCTTTTGGTGATATGGGCGCTTATTTCCTATCTGCAATGATCTTTGTTGCATGTATGGTGACCGCGATAGGCTTAACCTGCGCATGTGCTGAATATTTCTCAGAATTGACTAAAATTCCATACAAAGTTTTTGTGTTCATTTTAGTTGGCTTCTCACTGCTTATTTCAAACTTAGGTTTAACCAAACTCATTGCCGTTTCAGTGCCTGTTTTAAGTGCGATTTATCCACCTGCGATTGTAGTTATCCTACTGAGCTTCTGCTCTAAATGGTTTATTTCACCATCAAGAGTTATTGCGCCTGTTACCGCATGTGCGTTTATTTTCGGTATTTTTGATGGTTTAAAAGTGGCTGGTTTCGAAGATGCACTTCCAAGCGTTATTGCCAATCTACCACTTGCTCAACAAAATTTAGCATGGCTGATGCCATCAGTGATTGTGCTGATTATTGCTGCTGTAATTGATAAAGTTAAAAAATAACCTTTTTTGACCTGTCTAAAATCGGAGTTTTACCCGAATGACGATTTTACCTGTGACCAATAATTGTCGAGTTTTACCCAAACTGACATTTATTTGTCCCACTACAGCGCAAAAATCCTAAGTCATTGAACTTTTCAATAAAGTTTTATTTTCATGATGAGAAAAAAATCCAGCCCTTTGGCTACAAAATATAATAATAGTTAAAATACAAATACTTTCTGCAAAATACACCGTACACAAACTCCATGATTAAGCCCGATTCAGACTGTAAGCTAGGCGGTTTCGTGTCATAAAGCCGATATACCCGTGTTGGTATATATATTGCTTATTCATACATAGATATTATGCATCGACCATTTTACTCACCAGTCAACACCTTTAGATTCATAATATTTAGTATATGAATAAAATGATTATTCTTACACGATGATCTAACATAGTTTTATGACAAAATAATGACATTTACTATTGAAATACTTCTAGTTTCGAAGTACAACAGTAGTTCAAACCTGACCAAAATCATGGGTTTTGGCTAAACAACAACACGGAGGGGTGGAGATGTTATCAGTACATTTCAAAAAGCAATTCTTCATTAACGCTCTGAAGGCAAATAAGAACATGGTGACCTATACAAGCACCACTATTGCTCTCATGCTGACACTACTTATTCAAGGCTTAATACAAGGAAATTTAAGACCTGAATACTTTGCTTATGCGCTTAT
The DNA here is from genome assembly GCF_013419925.1 of Acinetobacter sp. YH12045. Taxonomy (NCBI): domain Bacteria; kingdom Pseudomonadati; phylum Pseudomonadota; class Gammaproteobacteria; order Moraxellales; family Moraxellaceae; genus Acinetobacter; species Acinetobacter sp. YH12045. The sequence goes on from NZ_VOZE01000011.1 coordinate 49,033, forward strand.
TGTCTCGGTGGCCTTTTATTTATGGGCAGTCATTGACCACAAATATCGAAAGCAAAAATCAACAGAATTTTAAGTTAGAAGATGGATGAGGCATCATCCATCTTGAAAAAAGAAAGATGCCACCCCCACCTTCTCGATCATTTAATCCTTTTTAAATAACAATACAAATAATCCCTAAAATAACCAGAAAATCATCAGCCTTTTCTCATAAATTTTCAATTCTGCAGAACTTAAAATTTTGTTTATATAAATTCTTCGACCTAACAATCGTCTGCACTTTAAAAGCTTTTATCTCCTGATTAGCCTCCAATCTAATTGGTACTATTTATGATTGATACTACTTTGCTTAAAACCAAAATTTAACGATGACTCCAAAGAGCAAACCGAGTGTTGCAATTAACTCACCAATCACCAATCCAAGCATTGCCATACTCATCATCCATTTAGGTAAATGCCATTTGCCTAAGACGTGCGGTACTTTAAATTGATTGGTGGTATCAGCTAAAAAGCCATGCAGCACATAGCTTAAAATCGAAAAGCTAAAAAAGAACAAATTGATGATTACAAAGAGTAAATTGAGTGTATGTGGAAGTGCTGAAAAATAGGCCAATACCGCTAAAATAAGCGTCGCTGGGGCGTATAACAAACTGCTCCGATGTGCTATATCGACATAATAATGCGCACGTGCCAGTTCAGACTGTCTTATTTGTGCATATTTCCACACACCCGTGAGCATACCTACCCATAAATAAATCCCACTAAAGACTATCGCAATTTTTACTGCACCCGAAAGTTGAAGCATGTCCATTTTAATTTACATCCATTGTTCAATTACACTCATTATTTTTATCTGTATTTATACTGCAATAGTACTTGCTTCAAACCTGTTATGACATGACTTTAGAGTCATACTCTTTTCAGGTTTCTTTTTGGAACTTGTGTAAATTAGAGGCATCGGAATACATCCATAAAGTTTGAATCATGTCATCATCTGAAAAACTCACGATTCATTGCCAAGACGGCTATTCGCTGAGTGCGCGCTTTTATCCGCACCAGACAGACCTAAAACAGGTTTTACCTGTGTTGATTTGTCCAGCTACAGGCATTACCAAGCAATTTTATAATAGCTATGCAACATGGTTGAGCCAACAAGGCTATGACGTTTTAGTTTTTGATTTTCGTGGTATTGGTGAGTCGCTACATAGCCCTTTAAAACAATCGACAGCAAGTATTGTGCAATGGGGGCAGCTCGATATCCCTGCGGCAATCGACGCTTTAATCAGTAAAACGCAAGCGCCTAAAGTCATATTACTCGGTCATAGTGCAGGCGGGCAATTATTAGGTATCGTTCCAAATTATGACAAAGTTGCCAAAGTGGTTGCTGTTTCTGGCTCTACAGGACATGTTAAAGAACTTAAAGGTCGCACCAAGCTTTTAGCTCCGGTGATGTTTAATGTGATCTTCCCGATTGCACGCTATACCATTGGCTATGGGCCGACCAATGCGATTGGCATGGGGGAAAATTTGCCAAAAGATGTAGCTCGTGAATGGGCTGAATTTTGTAGCAAACCTGGTTATGTCATCAATGCCTTAGGCAAAACTGTTCAGCATGATTTTCATCAAAAAGTGAGCTGCCCGATCACCGCCGTATGGAGCTCCGATGACGAAATTGCCACGGAAGCCAATGTCAAAGACTTGCTGCGCTTATACCCGAATGCTTCGACTCAAATGATTGAGTTAAAACCGAAAGAAACAGGTCATAAAGCCATCGGACATATGTTGATGTTTAAATCATCACATCAAAACCTATGGCCGATCATTGAACAACAGTTACACGCTTAAGTTTTTACCACTCAGTCAGTAATCCGGCTGAGTGGTCTTTTTATGGACTGCACAATAATTTCTACTTTTAGATTCATTCAAACTGCCTGACAGCTTACATATTCTATTTTCTATCTTTAAAATCTGCACTGAACATCTAAGTGTACTTATTTTCATCAGCCGACCATTGCAAAAAATGATATAACTATTTTTTCTCAATTATATTCTATTTTGGCATGAGTGAAGCACGACACAACCTCGACAGAATTGATCGTTTAATATTATCCGCATTAAGAGAAGATGGACGACTCACCATAGCCCAGCTTTCTGAACGTGTTGGTCTCTCCTCTTCGCCGTGTTGGACACGCTTAAAGCGTCTAGAAAATTTAAAAATTATCGACGGCTATACAGCCAACATCAACCCAAAATCGATTGGGATCAATGAATTATTCTTTATTGAAATTACATTAGAACGTCACGACGATGAAATTTTAGATCAATTTAGTGAAACTTTAGCCAATATGCCAGAAGTAGTAGAAGCACATTTAGTCACTGGCGATTATGATTATTTGGTGAAAGTTGCAGTTAAAAATGCTGAACACTATGAGCGTTTTTTACGTAAAAATTTATATTCTATGAAAGGTATACGCCATACCCGCTCTATTTTTGCGCTACGACAATTAAAATCTGCCAGCAGTGCTGACCTCATGATGATTGAGTAATGAGCCAATATAGATCTAATCTATAAGATGACTTTAAAATTTAAGGGCAATTGAGTTCAGCACTCAATTGCCCTATTTATGTGTTCTAATCTATATAGCCATCTTTTTTCAATTTTTTATCTGTCAAATACTCACGTATGACCAATGTTGCAATAATAATGATGGCTTCTAAGATCGCTACTGTGACGGTTAGTTTGGTAAATACTTCGACACTGAGCAACTCAAACCATAATTGAGCGATGGCTAATAAACCCCATAAAACTGAAATAATAAGTGCACTAAAGACACCGTATTTCATTTTTCTCTCTCCAAAACAACTACATAAGCTTCGCGCTTCCAAAAAAGCAGCATACGACGAATATCCTTTTCCATTGTAATCACCGCCCAGCCTTGCTGTGCATTTTGATTTAAAAAATTGGTGAATTTAACAGGATCAACTTTTGAAGAGCCAAGCAGCAAAGATCCCAGCATACCTTCTTGATAGATAACAACTTTATATTCTTTCATCAATATAGTTCTTTATGGTTATAGTGAAATGAACAAATGTTCAGAGCAAAGTATAACGATCGCTTTTTCCTAAAACAACAAAGTTTTAACTGTCAATTTACTCAGCATTTTTTTCAATTTTATGCTTTAATATACACAGTATGAGATGAGCCTTATATGAGTATCACGCGAGTGATACGACTAGCCCCAACCATGGGGCTTTTTATTGTTTTCTACTCAGCTCACATTGTTGTGTTTCATTGTTCAATTCTGACAGAACGAGACTGTGAATTTCACATGTTTTCACAGGGTCCTGCTCATAAGCCGAATTAAACCATGCAGCAGCTTTTTCAAAATCTTGCTGTACGCCTAGCCCACCTAAATAAAAACTTGCTACGCTAATTTTTCCGTTCAAATCATTTGCTTCCGCAGCCTTTAAAATCCATGGATAAGCTTTTTTATAATTCGGCTTTCCATCTGTACCTGTATAGTAAATCATGCCTAACCGGTGCTGATACTTTGCCAATCCTTTTTCTGCTAAAAGTACTGTAGGTTTTTCTGCAAGTAGTAGATCATTCTTTGTATACTAATAATAGTCGGCCAATTGTTCGATATCTTCTTGCTTGCCTTTATGAGCAAATTCAATTAAAAGACTTTCCAATTTTTTCTCATTCCTTGGAATGAGTTCATATTTATGCATAATCAAAAGCATACGCTTTGAATCATCTAAGTTTCTTTCAGCACCGATCTCAAACCATTTTGCGGCTTCTGCATAATCTACTTTTACTCCTACACCTTTGTAATACATCAATCCCAAATTTTGATTTGCTGAGCGATGCCCTAAGGCAGAAGCACGCTTATACAGCGCTATGGCTTCAGGCAGATTAATCTCCACACCTTCTAGCCCCATATGTTTCAGTACAGCCAAATCATAAAGCGCCTGTTTATCGTTATTTTTTGCTTGAACGATGGTCTTTCGGACATCAATTTCGGCTGAAAAGGTTATAGAAAATGGAAGTGCTGTTAATACAAATAGCATGAAAAATTTGATGTAAGGTAAATGATATTTTAAAACTTTCATTGTTTATTATTCTTAATCAATAAGATGGTGAAAAATGAAATGCTAAAGCACTCTATCTAGATGCTTTAGCATTTTTTAAAGCTATATATAGTATTAACCAAAGAAGCCTATCGTTGCCTGAATGACCACAGCATTGACAATATCTACAAAAAACGCCCCTGTCAAAGGTATGATCAAAAAGGCTTTATGTGATGGCCCATAAGTGTTGGTTACTGCCTGAATATTGGCAATCGCTGTAGGCGTCGCACCGAGGTTTACGCCGCACTGCCCTGCACAAAGTACCGCTGCATCGTAGCTTTTTCCCATGATTCTAAAAGTTACAAAGTACAGATACAGTGCTAAAACGAGGGTTTGTACCAGTAAAATAATCACCAGTGGGCCTGCAAGATCTGCCAATAACCAGAGCTGCAATGACATCAGCGCCATCGATAAAAACAGCGCCAATGATGCATTACCAAAGACATCGATACAGCGATCAAACATTTCTATTTTAAAGCCAAGCTCAAGGGTATTTCTTAAAAATACACCACACGCTAAAGCCCAAACGAAGGTAGGTAATTCAAACCACTGTCCACGAGCAAACTTTGTCATGAAATAAGCAAAGCTGATACAGATGGCAAACATCCCCATCGTTTTGACGGCATCATCTGCGGTAATTAAACGAGTTTTTTCAGGATATTCGAAAGGTGCCGTTTCAGATGCAGGCGGTGCTTCATTACGGCCTGTTGTCGGTACAAGTTCTTCTGCCAACTGAAAACGGCGGATGAGGAATTTCGCCACTGGCCCGCCCATCATGCCGCCAATCACCAAGCCGAAGGTTGCACTTGCCATACCGAGTACGACTGCACCTTGTATACCATGATCTTGTTCAAAGACTGTACCCCATGCGCCTGCTGTACCGTGACCACCTGTAAGTGTTACGGAACCTGTAATTAAGCCGATGAGCAGATCTAATCCTAAAACTTTGGCCAAGCTGATACCGACGATGTTTTGCAGCATGACAAATACAATCACACAACCTAAAAACAGCACCAGCGCCTTTCCGCCTTCTTTGAGTTTTCCAAGACTTGCGCTCAAGCCTACCGATGTAAAGAACATCAGCATGAATATTTGCTGGATTTTGACATCAAAATTTACGGTGATATTAAAGTTTTTAAATAATATAAATGTGATAATCGCAGCGACCAAACCGCCTGCTACAGGTTCAGGAATGTTGTATTTTTTCAGGATGGAAATTTTGTGTATGAAGAAATAACCGATAAATAAAACCAAAACCGCCACGACAATTGTAAAAAAGCATCTAGCTCATAATTCATAATTTAATCTTAAGTGCTCAATTTTATTTACCTTTTTACATAATCATTGGAGTTTTTTCAGCTAGAAAAATGTAAATAAGCTATTTACGCCCCTTCTTCTACTACACATTTTTGAAGCCTAATAAGTGAAATAAATAAAAATGCTCAGCGTATGTGATGTGCTGAGCATTAGTTATTTATGACTGAATATAAAGATTTTTGAGATATTATTTTATGTCGAATACCCAGTTATGCGCTTCTTTATCACTGGTGGTTTCACAGACATAGTAATCTTGATCCCACGCATCTTGGTTAAAGATTTCTTTTTTGTGGTAAGTCATCTGTTTGCCATTTTCGACGCAAACAAAGCTTTCACCTTGGTCTTTGACTTGGGTTCCGTTAAGGAAACCGCCAATGCAGAGGAAGCGAGATTGTTTAGGCATTCAATTTACTCATCATACGATTCATAAAATTATCATAATTACCTATTTGATGTTTCCAAAATTCATCTTTCTCAATATTTTTTATAAAATTAAGAGGGTCAATATTTTTCACATCACTTTCTTCATCGAATGAACTATTTACAATCGAATCCATAAAATCAACTTTTCCATTTAAAGATATAATTATTTCATCCATTGATATTTTTAAATGATTATCAAAATAGTGATGATCAAACTCTAAGGTTGTATCTATAATCCAAGAGTGAATTTTTACATCATCTAAATTTTCAAAAAATTGATTTAAAAAACCATTTTTCACAAATTCAACTTTTTTGGAAAGTTGATAAGCAGCCTTATTCAGAGTGAAATTTCGATATTCATAAATTTCTTGAATACTACTTTTAATATAAGTCGATTTAACTTCTACGACGATAACATGATTTTCACATATAGCAATAAGATCAATTTCACCAACTTCTCTATCTACAGGTTGATATTGGCAAAATACATTAAACCCAGCATTCTTAAACTTCTCAGCTAAATTTAATTCAATATTATCTGTTTCACTTTTAAGTTCTAAACGATTTTTATGCAGCTTACGCACATAATTAATCATCATCGTATTTACATTTTGAAATGCAGTTAGCCATGGAAATTGAAAAACGAAATTATCAATTTTGTAAAATGGCTTTTGTTGAAATGTTGAATGATAATCTTCACTATACAAATCACAAGTCCAAAAATTCAAAATTTGTTCCATTTTCTTTTTTTTGACAGTATTTGAACTGCCTTTTACCCATGATGACATTCTTTTAATCTTATCTTCTTGCCTTGCAAATGTGAAAGGCATTCTATTTTCACCTATTACAAAACCATGCATAGCTAGTTCTGTTAAAGCATGCAAATTACTTTCAGCATGAGGTAAAAAACCTATAAATTTTTCTATATGATCTTTTAAATAATGAGCTTGTGATAAAGTCATAGTAATCATGATTTCATATGCATCTAATTTTTGTTGATTAATACTGAAGTCTAAAATTCCATAAACTTGTTCTAATTGTTCTTTAACAGCAAAAGCCTTAGATAAAGCAACTGCATTAGCTTCTAAGTTATGACCAGTATTTATAATGCTATATATAACATCGGAATTTAACAGTTTTTTAGTACCAATACCCAACCAATAACTTATGAGTAATGAATTTTTCTCTGACCAATTATCTTTTTTATCTTTTGTATTAGTATAAATCAATTCTGAATTTTTCAGCTCGTAATTTACCTGCTTATCAAAACTAAACGACTCTAGTACATTTCTTTTATAATTAATAATCTCAATTTTGATAGCCACAAGCTTTTTATACAATTCATACTGCTCTTGAAGTAGCGGAGTCATTCCTTCCCCGATTAAGAAAGGCATTAATTTATTTTTCAGTGCTAATCCTATTGATTGATCCGTCAGTTTTTTAGTATTTTTTTTAGAAAATTTAACTATTTCATCAAAAGCTTTCCAAACTGTTTCTGCTGAATTATTTTCATTTTCATCAAACTGATAAGGCAAATAATTAAAGTAATCCTGATTTGGAATCAAATATTCATATGCATATAAACTTCCAAAAGCCATAGCCGTAATTTGACCAATATTTAGCCTATTCTTAATATCTTCATAAATGTCTAATCGATGCTTATATTGTGATTGTAAATACTCTTCAGTCTGAAAAAATATAGACATTTTTTCTATATTAACTTCTTGTTTAATTTCATTTAGTACAGACCAGGAATGATGTTCCGTATTAAGGATTATGCCAGAATAACGCACAGCTAAAATAAAGCTTTGAACATCAAGTTTTAAATAATTTAGACAAATACTTTTATCAACCAAATTAAAGCGAATATATTGGCTTAGTGCGAGAATATAATTTTCGCTTTGTGCATCATCAACTGTCAAAAATTTAATAAAACTTGATTGCCAAAACATATCAAATTTATTTTTAAATGTACCAAGCTTGGGTTGTGAACTTTTATATAAGAGGTTTTGGACAATTTTTTCTTTTGCTACTTCAAAACCAAACTTTGCTACAAGAAATTCAAATTTATTTTCGTAATAATTTTGCATAAAAAATAAGGGCTGATTAATCAGCCCTTATTTTTAACTCAATTAAAATTATTTTTCAATAACTTAGCTTAATTGAGCAGCAGCAATTTTCTTAGTATCAACATCTTTAGAAGCGTCAGTATAGTCGCTCATTTTGTCGAAGCTTAAATATTGGTAGATGTCAGCAGACATGCTATCAATTTGAGCTGCGTATTCTTGGTACTCAGCTGGAGTTGGTAATTTACCAAGTACAGCAGCAACAGAAGCAAGCTCAGCAGAAGCTAAGTAAACGTTCGCACCTTGACCTAGACGGTTCGGGAAGTTACGAGTAGAAGTCGATACACAAGTAGTGTTCGGAGCTACACGTGCTTGGTTACCCATACATAATGAACAACCTGGCATTTCTGTACGAGCGCCAGCTTTACCATAGATGTTGTAGAAACCTTCTTCCATCAATTGACGTTCGTCCATACGAGTTGGAGGAGCCAACCATAGACGAGTAGATAAAGAACCACCAGGAACTTTGTCTAGAAGTTTACCAGCTGCACGGAAGTGACCAATGTTAGTCATACATGAACCAACGAATACTTCGTCAATTTTTGTACCAGCAACGTCAGAAAGCAATTTAGCGTCATCTGGGTCGTTCGGGCAGCAAAGAACTGGTTCAGTAATTGTAGAAAGGTCAATTTCATACACTTTAGTGTATTCAGCATCTGGATCTGCTTTGATTAGGCTTGGGTTCGCTAACCATTTCTCCATGTTTTCTACACGGCGCGCCATAGTACGAGCATCGCCATAACCTTCAGAAATCATCCATTTCAACATAGTAATGTTTGATTTAAGGTATTCAGCAACTTTCTCTTCAGAAAGCGTGATAGAACAACCAGCAGCTGAACGTTCAGCAGATGCGTCAGAAAGTTCGAACGCTTGCTCAACAGTAAGGTCAGTTTCCATTTCTGTAAGGTCGATCTCAAGGATACGGCCAGAGAAGATGTTCTTCTTACCTTTTTTCTCTACAGTTAAGTCGCCTTCTTGGATCGCAACGTAAGGAATCGCATGTACTAGGTCACGTAGAGTGATACCAGGTTGCATTTTACCTTTGAACTTAACAAGAACAGACTCAGGCATGTCTAGTGGCATAACGCCAGTTGCAGCAGCAAACGCTACAAGACCAGAACCCGCTGGGAATGAAATACCGATTGGGAAACGAGTATGCGAGTCACCACCAGTACCAACTGTATCTGGAAGAAGCATACGGTTTAACCAAGAGTGGATAATACCATCGCCTGGACGTAGAGAAACACCGCCACGGTTCATGATGAAATCAGGAAGCGTGTGCTGCATTTGAACGTCAACTGGTTTTGGATACGCAGCTGTATGACAGAAAGATTGCATAACTAGGTCAGCAGAGAAGCCTAGGCAAGCAAGATCTTTAAGTTCGTCACGAGTCATTGGACCTGTTGTATCTTGAGAACCAACAGTAGTCATCTTAGGTTCACAGTAAGTACCTGGAAGTACACCTTGACCTTCAGGAAGACCACAAGCGCGACCAACCATTTTTTGAGCTTGAGTGAAGCCTTTACCAGTAGCTGCAGGTTGAACTGGAGTACGGAATAAAGTTGAAGGTGCAAGACCAAGAGCTTCACGAGCTTTAGTTGTTAAACCACGACCAACGATAAGGTTGATACGGCCACCAGCACGTACTTCATCTAAAAGAACTGGAGTTTTAAGTTCAGATTCAGCGATTTGAACGCCGTCTTTGAACGCAGTTACTTTAGCAGCAGCGTGGTCGATTTTAAGCGTGATTTCGTCGCCCATGTTCATGTTTTGAACATCGATTTCTACTGGCAATGCACCAGCATCTTCCATTGTGTTGAAGAAAATCGGAGCGATTTTAGAACCTAAGCAATAACCACCGTCTTTTTTGTTCGGAATGTGAGCAATTTCGTCACCAAAGAACCAAAGTACAGAGTTAGTTGCTGACTTACGAGAAGAACCAGTACCAACAACGTCACCTACGTAAGCAACTTGGTTGCCTTTCGCGATAAGCTCTTTGATTTGGCTAAGTGGACCAACTTCGCCAGGAACTTCTGGATTGATACCGTCACGTACGTTTTTAAGCATTGCGTTAGCATGTAACGGAATGTCTGGACGGCTCCACGCGTCTTGTGCAGGTGACAAGTCGTCTGTGTTCGTTTCGCCAGTTACTTTGAAAACTGTAAGTTTGATTTCTTCAGGAACGTCTTTACGGCTAGTGAACCATTCAGCATCTGCCCAAGATTGCATAACTGCTTGTGCATTCGCATTGCCCGCTTTTGCTTTATCAGCAACGTCGTGGAAGGCATCAAATACAAGAAGAGTTTTCTTAAGTGCGTCAGCAGCTAATTCACCAAGCTCTGCATCATCAAGAAGTGCAACTAAAGGAGCAACGTTATAACCACCAAGCATAGTACCTAGTAGGTAAACCGCACGTTCTTTAGTTACTAGTGGAGAAGTCGCTTCACCTTTTGCCAAAGCAGCTAAGAAAGCAGCTTTAACGTATGCAGCTTGGTCAACACCCGCTGGAACACGGTTTTCTAGTAAATCAACTAAAAATGCTTCTTCGCCAGCTGGTGGGTTTTTTAATAATTCAACTAATGCAGCTGTTTGAGCATCGTCAAGTGGCTTCGGTGGGACTCCGAGTGCGGCACGTTCTTCAACGTGTTGGCGGTAAGCTTCTAGCACGGTGTTATTCCTCTTTTTTAAAAAATTATTTACGCATTCCTGCTTTAAATAAAGCTACGCAAATAATATGGACTGCTAAATTTTACTAAAATTCCAGTTAAAAGTTAATGCACTACAAGTGTTTCTTCGTGATGCCCGTTATTTTATAAATAAATGATCCTCATATCGTTTATACATTAAGCAAAATCAATAATTAGAACACGCTTTTCTTGCGCATATTAACTTTTGACTAAAATTAACCATCAAAAAAAGGCAACTAAATGTTGCCTGTTTTTATCAGTATTGGATATTCCACCTTAGTGTACAGTGGTTGCAGTGATATATTGCTGAAGTTCTGCTCGATCGCCTGTAAATCTGAGGCACCATTCGTCCTGACATGTGGTTTGATGTTGATTACTTGCAAAGCTGATATCGACCAAATAACGCTGAGAAAATTCATCTATTTTTTGGCGTAATGTGACTTTATCTCCAATGCTGAGCACGTAGTTCCCACCACCGATAATTGCTACGCCTTGTTCATCTTCTAGGAGTAGATCTGAGTGATGCATATAACCTATAACGTCCATATTCTGCTCCTCTACTGTTTTTTATTCTCCATTTCATTATTCATTAAAAAGATTTGCTTTTCTATATTTATGATTTAGCAAGTTGTCACAATTTGTATTTTGCCTTGCTTAGGCTATTTTTAAATCTTTAAGCATTTCATGCTCCAAATAACCCGAAGATAAATATGCATTCGCAAAATAAACATGAACTCAATCATATGGCTAAACAACGGATAGTTACCCAGTTGTAACTACTCACTGCTGAATACAGCCTTTAGGTTTTGCTTTACGCGCTTTCTCGCATAAAAAACCGTTCCTTAGAACGGTTTATAATCTGGCATTTCAGTATGCGGTGTTGCGATACATTTTTCAGTAAACTCAGCACGAATTTTTTCACGTGCTTTTTCAACATCAGTATTAATCTCAGCTTGCGGCAAGGCATAAACTTCATCAATGATGTTCAGGATAAATCCTTTGGTGGTTTCATCCTCAATTTTGTTGGCATGCTCAACTGCTTTGTCTTTTTCAATTGCATTTTGACGATCTAACATAATCGTACGTGCAGCATTACCTACACTGCGGCAGTAACCCTGCCACTGCTCTTCAGGGGTTAATGGTTTTTTTTCAGCACAGCCGACCAAAGCCACCATAACGGATAAAGCAAATAACTTTTTCATGAACTTCTCCTTACGAGGGGCAATATAAAAGATCGTAATGGATTTGTCATTTAAATTAGTCGTAGCCGAACAAACAAAAAAAGCCCTTTCGGGCCTTTTTTATGCGTTTGAATTAACCACAAGTTGCTTGAATAATCTTTTGATTGATTGGATTTACAGTGACGGTGACGCGCTCTACACGATAATCCATTGTTACTGGCTGCCCAGGTTTTACTAGACGGACAATTTGAGCTTGGCTAATCGCCTTGATCTGATCTTCAGTCAATTTTGCTTGGCCAATCAGCGTCTTGGCCTTATCAGCGACACATTGAGTTTGGCTACTACGGAATAATGCCCACTCTTCAACCACTTGCCCGTTTGGCAAATGGCAATACCCGACCTGACCATTTGCTTCATCACGAATTTCAAGTTTACCTTTTTGCTCGACACAATATTGGCTGGCTGGATTTGCCATACCAATTTTTTCTGGTGTCGTTTCAGTTTGTTGTGTTGTACTACAACCCGCCATAAATGCTGTCAGTGCAGCTAAAATCCATATATTTTTCATCATGTGTATTTCTGAATATAAAAATTTAACTTATCAATTTTATGGCAAATACACGAGTTGTTTATTGCAATTTTTAGCAATCTTTCTGCTTTCTGTGATTAGGCAGCAATGTACCCTTTGTTCAAAATACAGCACATCATTTTCTTTGAGCCGATGATGATTTTTGAAATATTTAAAACGACTCAACTTGTCGCAGTTTTGATTTTAAAGGTTTTATAAATTTGAAAAATGACCTGCCCAACGCGTATGCTAAAAAAAGTAATTTTCTTCAAACACGCCACGTTGCGTAGGAGCAAAATATGTCAAAAAAACTGCCGATTTATTTTTCGGACGAAGCTTGGTCGTCTTTGCAACAGCTCATGGGCGCAGATGGCAAACCCAGTCCCACCATCAATGCCCTGCTTGAAAGGCAATCTCAAGAACTATCTATGGATCCATTTTTGGATTCTTCGCTCAATGTTCAGCCTGTTCAGAAAAATACCCGTATTGAACTTCCCGTTGCCTTGGAACGTATTCCTGCTGGCCCAGCTTTCGCCAATAAAGATGTTTTTGAAAAAGTCTTAGACCTAAATGATTATTTGGTAATTAATCCGCTCGCTACATTTATTGCACATGTCGATAGCGAGTCATTACTCAATGCTGGCTTTGAAATTAATGATACTTTTTTGGTAGATCGTAGCTTAGAAGCCAAACATGGCGATATCGTCGTTGCACTGATTGATAATCGTGAAATCACCTTAAAACGTTTGATGATCACCGCGAAAATGTCAAAAGAAGAAATTGCCGACATTTTTGGTGACCCCAATAAAGTCTTACCCAAAATTTGGCTGAAAGCAGAAAATCCGGCCTATGCGCATATTATCCCTTCAGATAGCGAATCTATCGTTGTTCAGGGTGTTGTGACTTTTAATTTAAAGCAATTTTATAAGCGCTCATCACACACCTAAACACAAGAATTCGTCATGAAAGCTGAAAATAAAATATTTGCGTTAGTTGACCTCAACAACTGCTACGTCAGTTGTGAGCGTGTCTTTAACCCAAAGCTGAATAATGTCCCTGTCGTCGTGCTGTCCAATAACGATGGCTGTGTTGTATCACGAAGCCAGGAAGCCAAAGACCTTGGGATTAAAATGGCTGTGCCGGTCTATCAAATTCAAGATTTAATCCAACAACATCATGTTCAGGTGTTATCGAGCAACTATGCTCTCTACACCGAAATGTCTAATCGATTTATGAATATTTTAGGCCTGTATGTCGGCCCCGAAGACCGTGAAGTTTACTCGATCGATGAGTGTTTTTTAGATTTCACTGCCTATCAAGAACTGTTTGATTTGAGCCTATATGCCAAAGAAATACGAGATACGATCCTAAAATGGCTAGGTTTAACCTGCTGTGTCGGGATTGGTCGCTCTAAAACGGAAGCCAAAATGGCCAACCATTTTGCCAAAAAAAATGCTTATTTGAACGGTGTGTGTAATTTAGTTGAAATGGACCTTTGTTCCTCAGAACAACTCCTTGCGCAGACACCAGTCAATGAAGTTTGGGGCGTCGGTCGCAATCATACAAAAGCCCTGAATCAGCTTGGCATTCATTATGTTTTAGATCTGATCAATGCACAGCCTAAAGATATTCGAAAAAAATTTAGTGTGGTGATGGAAAAAACCGTCTTGGAACTGCAAGGTCTATCTTGTCTGTCTATTGAAGAAGAAGCACCGAGCAAACAGCAAATTATCAGTAGTCGTTCCTATGGTCAGCCAGTCTACGAACTGGAAGATATTAAAGCCTCTATTCGTGTATATATCGCGCGAGCCGTCACACGTTTAAGAGCAGATCATTCTCTATGTCGTATGGTGGGAGTGTTTATTCAAACGAGCCGCTTTAATTCTACTGAAAAATACGCACCTTATCTGGCCATTACACTGAATGAGCATACCGATGACTTAATTAGTATCACCCAAGCAGCAACGCGTGCCGCCGAAAAAATCTTTAAAGCGGGATTTAAATATAAAAAAGCCGGTGTGGTGTTATTAGAAATCATTCCAAAACAAAACTTTACCCCAGATTTGTTTTGCGATATGGCGTTAAGACAAAGCCGTTTGAAACTGTCCGACACCATCGACGATATTCAAAAAAAATTTGGGCATCATTTTGTCTCGATCGGCTTAGCGCAGGACGATGCTGCCACATGGCGGATGAAAAAAAATCTGTGTTCCCCCGCTTACCTGAGTAATTGGAACGAACTGCTTCGTGTGAAATAAAACGTTTGATTGAAACGCTACGCTGTAGTGGCGCTGTTAATGTCTGCTGTGTTAACCGAAATGATCATTTGCAATTGCTGAATATTTATTTAGTATTTAAATGAATATTCATTTGTATATTCTCCTATTTTAAATTATGTCTGATGTTCAATTAACGCTGAGCGAATACCTATCTGCGGTCAAAGAAGTCATTCAATTGGCTTTTGATGATGCCGTGTGGGTCAAAGCCGAGATTCGAAATTTAAACATCAAAGGTGGACATTACTATTTAGAATTGGCTGAAAAAGAACAAGAAAGTGATAGAGTCATTGCCAGTTGTAAGGCCACAATTTGGAAATTTACTGCAAATAAAGTTGTCGGAAAATTTGAACGTGAAAGCGGCATTGAGCTCAGTCGTGACTTAAATGTCTTGGTTAAAGTGCGTGCCAAATTTGACCCGCAGTACGGCTTTTCAGTCAATATCGAAGAAATTGATTCGAGTTTTACCTTGGGTGATCTGGCTCGACGTTATCAACAAATTTTAGAAAAACTCACCAGCGAAGGTCTGATTCATAAAAATCAAAACTTGCCTGCGCCATTTGATATTCAGCATGTCTTGGTTGTCGCGCCTGAAAATGCGGCAGGCTTAGGTGACTTTAAAAAAGATGCAGATGCGCTACAACATGCAGGCGTGTGTGAATTTGTCTATCATGCTGCAACCTTTCAAGGAAATACCGCAGCACAGAGTATCCGAGATGCTTTGGCACTGGGTTTAAGACAATGGGCAAATGACTTTCAAACTGCGCCAGATTTGATCGTGATTATTCGTGGTGGTGGTGCCGTTAACGATCTTGCTTATCTGAATGATTATGATTTGGCTGCACTTCTATCTAAGCGTAGCGTGCCAATTTGGGTCGGTATCGGCCATGAAAAAGACCGTACGATCTTAGATGAAATTGCACATCGTTCTTTCGACACCCCGAGTAAAGTGATTGGGGGTATTCGTAATCATATTGTTGAGCGAACACAGGACGTTTTAGAGGTATTACAAAGCATTCAACTACGCTCTCAACATCAAATTGCCCTTTATCAAAGTCAAAATGATCAGTTACTACAGGTCATTAAGACCTTGGCACAGAGTCAAATCAATGACTCAACTCGGCTATTACAACAACACCAAGATAACACTGCTTATTTTGCTCAGTTACAACTTAAAACAGCTGCACAGAATATTGAAATACTCATGCGTGAGACTTTGCTGCAAAACCCTGCACATGTGCTCTCCAAAGGTTATGCCATCGTCCGGCAGCAAGGTCACGCCATTCATGCAACGCAAAATCTTCAGCCTTCCACGCATTCACCGATTGAAATTGAAATGCAAGACGGCATCATCACGGCTGACATTCAACATATACAGGTAAAAAATCATGACGACTGATACTCTAAGTTTTAAAGAAGGCTATGAAGTTTTAAAACGTAATGCTGAATTACTCGAATCTCAGCAAGAACCCGATATTGATAATCTTATGAAAATCGTTGAAGAGTCGATGCAAGCCTATAAAGCCTGTAAGTCTCGTGTTGAAGCGGTACAACAGGCACTGAATGATACGTTTAAAGATTGATTTCTCAGCTCATCATTTGTATAAAAAACGCAGCCTAAGCTGCGTTTTTTATACTCAAATTTTGACTTCTCTTAGAAGCGCCAGTTATAGAACAAGTCGATTGCACGCTCTAAAGACTGACTCGCTTCCAAGTACAAACGTTGATTCATTTGATAACGTAAGGTCAATTTATTCACAGGTGTAAATACTCCGACGCCATAACGAATGAATAAGTCAGGTGTGATATAACCCGTCACAGAAACCTGAGTATCATCCCCTGTTCCTTGAGCATCCAATGCCAAACCACTCAAACCAAATGTACGACCAATTTGATTGGTCAATGCACGTGTACCACCCAAGCCCATACTAATACCGGCTGCAGCAATCGTGTTGTTCACATCAGAACGGAAACCTTCCGCCTGACTTAAACCTGAACTTCCTTCATTAATACGACCTGTAATTAAGGCATTTAAGGCTTCTTGTTCAGATAGACCTGCATCGTTATACACCTGAATTGCAGGGCTTGATGCTGTACCTGTCACACGAACACCAACGGTACTGCCTTGAACGGCTTTATTGGCATCAATATCTAAAGTTGGGTTCGCCAATGGTCCATTAAAACGGGCAATCGCACGGTTCAAGTCCAGACTTTGACCATAAGCTTCGATTTTCACACGCTGAGAAACACCGATTGCACCATTGGCACGCATTGCTGTTTCTAAACCGCGTTGTGTCAAATTCAAACGACCAATCAACGGAATTCGGCTATCAAAACCTTGGAAAATCACTTGATTACCAATATTTACCTGTACGTCAGCGCGAATATCCCAAGGACGTGCTGATTTTAAGATTTCAAGTTGGTTATCACCTTCATGTACCACACGTACATCTGAAGATACCCCAACCACTGTTGCAGAAGATTCTGGCATCGAAATCAATGCACGCGGCACATCAATTTTACCTTTTAAGGTTAATTTCTTACTGAAAGGAAGCACATCTAAAGATAAATCAGGCGTTACAACAGCGGTGATCAATGGCGCTTGACGGACTAACATTTCATTACCCGTTAAATTCAACTGGATACGTGGATCATTTTTCCAGTCAATATTTCCGGTTAATTTGCCTACACCACGCCCACTGTTAAATGCACCATCAATCGTCGCGTAGTTTTGACGCACAGCAGAATACAACTGAATATTGGTCAAGTTTACAGGCAATGAAATCATGCTAATCGAGCCATTTTTCACTCGAATCTCACCATCCATTAAAGGCTGAGACAATGTTCCGCTAATTTTTGCCGCATAAGACAATGTACCGCCCATTGAACGGACATCTTGTATAAATGGTTTTAAGATTTTCAATTGAACTTGGTTAAAGGCCACTTCACCGCGGATCGGTTTGTTGGCTTTATACGGATCAATAATAATATTGGCATAACCTGTACCAATATCAGGAGCTTTGGTATCGAGTCGAATTTGTAGCCCTTCAGCGACACTTTTCGCAATCAAACCTACTTCATCATATTTTAAAGTGGATGCTAAATACTGTGGGTCTTCTGCTGCTAAACCGAGTAAACCGTCACGAGTCACTAATCGTGCATCAATTTTAGGTTTTGCACCTTTCGCCCAAGACGCTTTTGCATAACCGTTCACTTTACCCGTAATCGCCAGGCCTTCAGGCATAAAGGCAGCAAAGTCGTTTAGGTCTAGGTTTTTTGTCACAAAAGATACATTTCCGCGGTTTTTATTCACACGGATCGGCTGATCAAAACATAATTCGCTTTGCTGACTCATCCAACAATGCGCGCCAACAAATAAGTCAGACTGTGCAGTGTTGTAAATAATCGACGCATTTTGACGCTGTACAAGACGCGTACGCAAGGAGTCAAAATCGCCTTTTTGAATCTGACCGAGCCAATTATTTTGTGCGTTGAAACCACCAGCTAACTGCACATAAAATTTTGATAATTTATTTTCAGCACTGACTTTTAATAAATGCGCATTACGTGTACCGGCCAGTGAAATTTGACCTTTCACAATCTCACGGTTGTTACTGCGTAAATTATCCATCGTTGCCGTTAATAAACTTGGTGAAGTCGCAGAAGTTGGCAACTCGCCTTGCACCCGTATTTTTTTCACACTGAATAAATTATTAAAAGCGAAGTCATCTATTGCGATATTGGCAGATGCTTGCAGTCGTGGCTGTGCTTGAACATTTAAGTAGCCATAAGCACGTCCACGTAGGCCTGCATAAACTTCATATAAAGCTGGTGCATTAATTTTCAATTGTAAATTTTGTGCATTACCAGTGGCTTGAATTTGGTTATTGGCATAAGCCAACAGTAAATTATTCGCTTCAAACTGTTTTGGCATAAAGCCAGATTGATTTGAATTAATCACCATCGCCAAGTTACCTTGACCACGGACAGGTTTGTTATTGATCATACCTGCCAAATTCAGACGTTCAATTTGAATACGTTTTAGCGCATCTGACCACACACCATTGGTTTTTAAATTTCCAGATAATTCACCCCGTACATTTGAGGCAAAATAATGCGGCTTAAAATGCACCAGTGATGCATTAATATCCCAACCAATGGCTTTTTGTAGTAAAACTTGTCCATTGGCTGAAATTTTACCTGCCACGCCATCATGACGCAGTTCGGCTATTTTAATTAATTCAGGTGTGCCAGATACTTTGAAAATCAAACTGCCTTTACTTGCGGCAACTTGGCTTGCATTGAGGCCACCATCATAATTCACAGCAAAAGCTTTAAAGCCTCCACCTTGTTTCTCATCATGGAAAGTCAGCGCAGCAGTAGATTGACCTGTTAAATGAACTGTTTCATTTTGCTGTGCTAGTCGGCCTAACAAATCAATATTATTCAGCTGAATAATCTGTTGATTTGGTTTTGCATAACCATTGGCTTTTAATGACCCTGTAATTTGGTCGACAGGCGCAGCAGCCACGATGGTTTGCGGATTGAACTGCTGTGCTTGTACATTGGCTTGCCATTTCAGCATGCGTTTTTCATCAGGCAATTCTACAACTGCGTTACCTTTGAGCTGACCTTTGTCGGCCACATAACTAAAGGCAGGGACATTGAGATTGTTATTTTTCAGATTCAGTTTGGCTTGATATTGTCCAGCAGGCAGAGCACCTTTTTCATGTCTTGACACGGTGGTCGCCACGTTAATGTTCTGCTGACCTTCTGTAAGCGCCAATTGCACATTGCCCGAATCACTACTCAACCATCCAACATATGGCACTGCACGGTCTATATTTTTCCAAGACACATCCATCAGCATCGGCTGAGCTTTATTATTTTTGGCCGGCGCTTGATCGAGTTTTAAATTCCAAGTTTCATATTGGTCAAAATCCACCAACGCCGTCAGGTGCATGCCTTTTTCAAGGGTACCTTTGGACGCAATATTACTATTTAAACTCACAGGTAGAAAATCTTGAACCACCTGCGGGATCAGCTTATGTTTTGGATTAATTTTATCTAAACGACCACTTACATCCCAAGTGACCTGATCTTTCCAACTCACCACGCCACCCAAGTTGACAGCGCCGCCCATCACTTGACCATTTAGGTTAGTAATATCAAGTTGGTTGACCAAGTCCGTACTCATGAGCGCGGTATATTTACCTTCAGGGATATTGGCACCGCTCAGGTCCGTGTCTAAATCTAAATTGAGACGCTGAATATCCCCTTTGAATTTTGCCAGACCATTTTTAGCAAAAAGCTTTTGCTCCGTCAGTAAAGGTAAATGATAGTTTTTAAATTTGAGTGCACCAAACATCGGGACATGTGGACGCATCGGATGGACCACAGCCCAACCAGTTAGAAGATCTGGGGTATGGGTTGCCACACCAGCTTGAATCGTATCAAGAGATCCTTTAGCTACCACTTGAATATCATGAATGTTCAAGCTTTCACGTAGTGAAGGTAAATTGACAATACCCACAGCATTTAGCGGATACTTGCCTTCAAATTTCATATTCCCAGACGCTTGGCGCACAGATAAATAGCCCATATCCATACGGGTATCTTCAAATTTTAATTCCGTCCCTGACCAAAGCGCTTCATTTAATTCAATGTCATAGAAATCCACACCTGAACTATGGGTTTTAATCAGCATATGATCTAAATCTGCATGATCGACACGAAGGACGAAAGGCAAACGGATTTCACTAAATGCAAAAGGTTTATCGCTAGGTGGGGTCTTGGTAATAATTTGCAGATTTTTAACATCTGCTTTATTTAAATGAATTTCTTTATTAATAATGGCGCGCCAACCGAGTGTAATATCGGCACGGTCAATTTTTACATCGACAGGTTTTAGCGTAACGAGGACATTTCGTAAAATAATGCCCCGCCACAGGTTACCACCTTCATATTCATAGTGAATGATTTGCTGACGTTCCAGAACACGGTCAAGTAAAAACTTACTGCCTTTGTCTGTAGAAAACATGACTGCTAATGCAGCCACCAAAAAGATAAGCACGAACACGAAGGTCAAAATGACACTTCGAAGAATACGACGCTTCTTCGGCAGTTGCTCTACCGGCGTTTCGTTTTCTGGTTCTTGCTGTTCTTGTTCAGTCATAAAAAACACATCACCTAAAAATTATAATTGTGAACCAATAAAGAAATGTAAACGAATTGGTTTGCTGTCGTCAGAAAGTCCGGTAGCGACATCTAAACGAATTGGGCCAATTGGAGAAGCCCAACGTATCCCCACACCTGCGCTATATGCAGTCGGTGTATTGAAGTCTTTATCGTACGCATTACCAAAGTCACTAAAGACCGCAGCACGCCAGCCTTCTTTAAATTGGTAGTTATATTCTAATGAACCCGTTGCCAAGACTTGACCACCAATTTTATAGCCATTTTCTTCGGCAGCTAAACTCTTATAGTCAAAGCCACGAATGGTTTGGTCACCACCGGTAAAGTAGCGTAAGTTATAAGGAACTTTATCAAAGTTCTCTGTCAGAATATAACCTAAATCACTGCGCCCCACGAACTGGTGATTATCATTTTCACCCAATGAATAAATAAAGCGCCAGCCCGCATTCAAGATCGCCATATCAGCATCTGAAAGTAAGCTTTCACTTCCGACTTCAACTTTATAGGTTTGCTTGATCCCTTTACTCGGATTCACACGTTTATCAGAGTCAGTTCGAGAAATTTCATAACCAAACATCAAGGACTGCTGTTCATTATTGGTATTCACCAAGAACGCATCCGGAATGTCATCACTAGGATTAAGTCCGTCATCAGTAACACGGTCTAAACGGTAACGTAAACCAAAAGTATGCTGCCAATTACCACGTGGGTTTTTAATAATCCGGTCAACCCCAGCTACAGCAGATTCAATCGAAAGATTAACACCCTGACCGACATCGTCACGTTCTTCACGCTCATAACCACCAACCAAACTGACATAGTCATTTAATGGATGGTTATATGGAATGTTATAGCGACCATCAATCGATTGACGGATTTTGGATACTTCCATGTTGGCGTCAAAAGAATGACCACGTTTGTTTACAATGGCACGGCGATACTGCCCACGAACACGTGTACCGGTGTCGGTACCAAAACCAGCACCAATTTCTGCACTATTCAACTTATCTGCATTTAGTGTCACGATCACAGGGACTTTTTTATCTTCACGTGCTTGCGCTTTTAAACGTTCTTGTTCTGCTTGTTTAGCATCTTGCGTATCTTGCAAACTGCGTAATTTAGAGGATTGCTCTGCATCATTCACCCCCGCAAATTGGTCTTCATCAACCACTTTTTGCGTGACTTCCTTATTCGACATCACTTCCGTTTTGTCTTTCACTACTTGTGAACTTTCAGACAACTGATTTTGATCGACCAAGGTCTGAATATCTGGTGGCAGTTCAAGCGGCTTTTCAATTGGGTCTGGTCGAATCGCATCGACTAGCGTGTAGTTAAAATAGCGAGAGTTGGTCAGGTTATTGGCCAAACCATTCACACGCCAGAAAGTATAGTCAGCACCGTCTTTCCACGTCACCAAACTTTCTAAAATATCGCGATCCAATGGAAACTCTGCATTAGGATCACTCATTCGAAATTCGACTTCGCCAAGCTTATAACGCTCACCCGTTTCAAATCGCAAATTTATATCGGCTGTATTTTGTGGTTGAGCCACTCTTACATCGTGCAAACGCCAGTACGAGTCGAAATAACCGTTATTAGTTGCTGCATCATTAATTCGGCCTTTCGTCGTTTCGTATTCACCATGATTAAGAATGTCACCTTCTTCCTGATCTGGTAAAACACCAATCACCTGAAACTGAGCTTGATTTGCTCCAGCCCCTGAAAATTCAATATTTTGCTTTTGAATTTGCACAGGCGTATTTGGTGTAACCAATACACGAACTTTACTATCAGACACTTTTTCAAATTTGAATTCTGACTGATAAAAACCTACAGCTTGTGCAGCTTGATTGGACAAGCTGCGTAATTGAGGCAAAGCCGATGGAAAATCGCTAAAAGACTCTTGAGTAAAACTTGAAAGCTTGCCTTTAATATTGGCTTTGAGATCCTCCAGTGCCGCACCATAGGCCTTACTCGACGTTTGACTGGTATTATGTGCTGAGGTAATTTCAACATCCGCACTAATTCGTGGCACTTTTGCCGTATTCATCTGACGTGGCGGACGCACTTTATATAATAAGCGCTTAAAAATACCCGGCTCTGCATCATCTTCCACAGTTGGATTATTCAGCTCTTGCAGCGTACTGGCATTTTCATTTTGTGTTGCAATAATTTCATTATCAGAGCGAATTTCACTCATGAGCTGATCAATATTGACTGGCGCTTGGTTAATTTCCGTTAACTCTTTTTGGGTAATGTCCGCAACAGCAACTTCTGTTTGTTGTGTCGCACGGTACTCCTGCGCCTGACGTTTGGCTTCTTCAGCAACTTGAAAGATTTCATTCGCCATGTTTTGATCAACAGGTGTCACGGGTAAGTTTTCTAAATCTTCAAACTCAATGGGTTTAAATTCTTGTAGTTGTGTTCCTGCTTGCTGCTGTTCTTGCAGCATTTTCATGCTATCAACAGATTCTTCCGGCTCATTTATATTTTCAATTTTTTCAATTGCTTCAGGCGTCGACAGCCCTTGCTTTACAGCCTCATTCTTGATTTCAGTAACAATCTCTGCTTTTGTATCTGCAGAGGTTGGAACAGTTTCCGCGGGAGTTTGGGCGAAACTATGCTGAGCACACAAGGTCAAAAAGATGCTCATATATAGACTTTTATTGCTATGATGCTGGCGTATGCAGTGAGCCATACTGTGATGAAGCATTGTTTTTTTAAACTTGATTTTTGCAGGCATAGCAAACTCTAACAAATTTCATTATGTAATGGACTTAGTCAATCAGATGTAGAGCTAAAGATCTTATATCTATTGGTTTTTCGCCATCTCCAAACTCAAAAACATATTACATGATTTTTTTAGAGATTTTACCAATCACTCACATTTCTTAATAAAACTTAATGTAGCAAGACGCTTATGAATAACAACGAACATCTGCTAGGTACACGCCGCTTCCTGCCTATGTTTTTGACCCAATTTTTTGGGGCCCTCAATGACAATGTCTACAAACAGGCTTTATTGTTGGTCATCACCTATGGATTAATCCAACAACAGGCATTACCCATCAGCACGCTAAACAATCTAGCTGCATTATTGTTTATTTTACCCTACTTTATTTTTTCAGCGACAGCGGGACAGATCGCAGATAAGTTTGAACGTTCACAACTTGTCCGTGGCATCAAAATTTTAGAAATTATCATCATGATCATCGGCAGTATTGGCTTTCTGACCGGTCATTTATGGTTATTGTTGCTGGCTTTATTTTTGATGGGAACCCATTCGACATTTTTTGGTCCAATCAAATATGCCATTTTGCCTGAAATTTTAAAACCCAATGAGCTGATGTCAGGCAATGCGCTGTTCCAATCTGCAACATCCATGGCGATTTTATTCGGGATGATTTTGGGCGGTGCAGTGATTGCTTCCTCACAAGGCAATTTAATATGGATCAGCCTGACCGTAATGACCATCGCCATTTTAGGTTATATCACCAGTCGTTTTATTCTTAAGCAAAATGTCACTACACCAGATTTAAAAATCGATTGGAACTTTTTCCGAACTAGTTACCAAACGATGAAATATGCCAAAAGTTTGCCACTAATTTTTACTATTTTATTGGGGAACTCGTGGTATTGGTTTTATGGTGCAACCTACCTTACCCAAATTCCACAAATGACTCAGCAAAACCTACATGCCTCTGAAAATGTCGTTAGCTTGCTATTGACCTTTTTCTCTGTCGGTGTGGGCGTGGGTTCATTGCTTTGTCGTAAATTGGGCGGAACTCAAGTCAATATTAAGATGGTTCCCATCGGTGCTGTAGGTTTAACGGTATTTGCACTGTATTTAGCATTTAGTTTAACGCTTGTCCCGACTCAAACTGGCCCACTTATTACCCTTTCAGAAGTTTTTCATCAAGGTTGGGGCTATTACCATGTCATGATTGCCGTGACTTTATTGGGTATTAGTGGTGGTTTTTACATCGTTCCACTCTATGCAATGATGCAAGCTTACTCTCCACGCTCACATCGTGCGCGAGTCGTTGCCGCAAACAACATTTTAAATGCAGTATTTATGGTATCTTCTGCTATATTTTCAATTATCATTCTGAGTATTTTAAAGATTGATATTAAAATACTTTTTTGTATAACCGCATTGCTCAGTGCAATCTTTTGTATTTGGCTGCTATTACGCATCAAACCTTTGCTTCAAACTACGCAAGTCTCTCTGGAGGATTAATCCATGCGTCAATTTACAGGTGTCGACAAACTTATTCACTCATTTGATCAAGCCTTACGTAGTTTAGTACCTGGGGCGACTGCCGCACATCGAGAAAACCCTGCTAACATTGAAGAAACACAATTAGCAGTGAGTGAAGCGCGTCATGTTGCAGGTTTAATGCGGGTCAATCATAGTGGTGAAGTATGTGCACAAGCGCTCTATCATGGGCAAGCACTGACAGCAAAACTACCGAATGTACGCCGTGAAATGGAACAAGCAGCGATTGAAGAACAAGACCATTTAGCATGGTGTGAAGATCGCTTAAAAGAATTAGACAGCCATACCAGTCTGCTCAACCCTGTTTGGTACGGCCTTTCTTTTGGGATGGGTGCATTGGCAGGTATTGCCGGTGATAAATACAGCTTAGGTTTTGTCGCTGAAACTGAGCGTCAGGTGAGTCTGCATTTAGAAGACCACATCCGCCAACTTCCTGAACAAGACGAACGTTCACGTAAAATCTTAGTGCAAATGAATGAAGATGAGCTTCATCACCGTGATACAGCACTCAATGCAGGTGGTGTAGACCTTCCTGTTCCAGTTCGTATTGCCATGACTGGTATTTCAAAGCTGATGACCAAAACCAGTTATTACATTTAATGCATTTCTAATGATTGTCGCTAAGTTTTATAAATAGTGAACAAAAAGCCTGCAATGATGCAGGCTTTTTCATAAGTAATGTTTTGACTTTAATACAATAATTCCTTCACCATCAAAACAGTTTATAGGCTGCCATCGACTTGGTGTAAACCAATCAAAATTCAAACTATAACGTTGTGCAGTGGACGGATAACCTGCTCCACCTAACTCAAGCAGCCATCCTGCCGGACAAATTTCTTTTTGGTTATTCATCATAACGGTTTGATCATGTACCAACTCAAGCAATAAATGGCGATGTAGCTCAAATGCAATAACATCAAATCCAGCTATTTGAATAGGCTGTGGAAAACGAACCGATGTCAAACCTTGACGAATATCAGTCATCTGCTCCAGAGTATAGTCGGTTTCAAATGATCGGTTAATCCACGTGCCTTCAGGCAATACAACCTCTCCAAAGTTTAAGGGTTCCTGCAACTGTATATGAATTTTCTTTTGATGCTGCCACTCTGCATAGTCAGAACTAAGATCTGAAATCACAAACAATCCAAGCGTTACTGCAACAAATAAAGGGAAAAACAATACGCCAGATAAACCAATTTTAAGTACCGCATTTACTTTATATGGTCGATTTTTTTGCTTTTTATACCAATTATTCCAACTCAAACAAATGGCAATGACAATAAATAGCACCAAAATCGCAAAGCAAATAATAAGAAAACCTCCCGCACCCGCACCATAACCTAAGCCCATATTGCTCTCACTAAATATCCCTTTAAATCTTTTAATTATGTCTTGACGACTTTATCAGATCAGCCACTTGCACTTTATCAATGTTGATGATGCTTACGCCACCACTTCAACACCGTATAGAGCACACGTAAAAATACGATACATAATACAACGGCAATAACGATGTAAATATCTTGATGATAATGCAGCATTTTCGCCCAAAACAGATGTAAATAATGACTCATTTGAAAGCCAATCGTAGCGACCAACATCGCCCAAATAAAACAGGCGACCAGATTAATCAGCACATATTTCCAAACAGGATAAGCACGCACACCGACTGCAATAGGTAAAATGGTTCTAAAACCCCAAGCAAAGCGCATAAATAAAATGGTCAAAATAGGATAACGTTCAATAAACTGGCTCGCACGATCGAATTTTTGTGCAAATTCTACATTCGACTGGATAAGTTTTTGCCCATAGCGAGCGCCCATTTGATAATAAAACTGATCGCCAATAAAACTGCCCAACATCGCCACTGCAATCAACATTGGAAAATGAAGTATGTGTTGATGTACGGCATAGGCGCCAATCATCAGCACTGTTTCTCCTTCAAACAATGTGCCAATAAAAATCTCAATATAGCCATAGTGCAGAATCAGGTCCGTCCAGTTCATATTCTTTTTTTAGACTTAAAAGCGTAATTTAACCCTGCTAATTACCTTATGCTAGCGCATAAAATAAAGGGATTGAATGCTTTTTGTTATTGAAGTTCGAATTACGTTGATGATGAAAAGCTTTAGGTAATTCTTTTTAACCTGCTAAAAGCTGTTGGCAACTCACCATAGGAAATTGATGTGCTGGATGTTCAAACATTTCATTTTTCCAAATGTCGAACATTGGTATTTTAACATCGAGTGCTAAAGGCAGTTTTTTCGGATTAAATTGCATGTGCGCTAAGCTTTCGCCCCACGCGATCAGATCCAGATCCAAAGCGATATTATGAGACGGACGAACACGACCTGAGTCTGCTTCCATTTTTTTCAGTAAGGTGCTGATTTCATCTACAGATAAACTGCTTTTCACCAAACAAGCTGCATTCCAATAATCCGCCCCAATGCCATCACGACAAGGAATCACATAAATTTTGGAAAATTCAACATGACCCAAAGCCTGAATTTGACGTAAAGCCTGTTGAAAATGCGGTTTGGGATTGAAATTACTCGCCAGAGCTAGGGCGAAAATCGTTTCGGTGGCGTTCAAGACGAATTCCTACAGAATTGGCTTGCGCGATAATGGCAGGCTTCCGGATGCTAATCATAATAGATTCAATGCTGTCATAGGTAGCAAAAAGTGCATCAATCACCAGTTTTGCTGCATGTTCGATCAATTTAGGTTGAGCAGTTTGAATGACTTTGGCTGATATTTCGCAAATTTCAGCATAATTCAAGGTATCTTCAAGCTCATCTGACTGAGCCGCCTGCGCTAAACTGGTTTGAATATTGAGGTCGAGCATCAAAGGCTGAATAATCTGACGCTCCCAATTGAAACAGCCGATGACAGTCTCAACTTTCAAACCTTCAATGATAATTGCGTCCATTCTTACACTCAAAATAAAATCTTAAACATCGATAAAATCCTCCTGTTTAAGCAAGAGGATTTTATTTATATCTTGCGGCTAAATTATTGCTTCAACAATAAATTAGGGTCCATAGTCTGCACCATCTGAATACGCTGGTCTGCATAAATATCGGTATATGGCGCAAGGATGCGCATAAAGCGATCGAAGTACAACATTTGTTTGAATAATAAAGCGAAGTCACGTGGGAAGCGAATACCATGACGCTCTCCGACTTGTACCATATCCATCATAATGTCATTCAAATCGGCAGGATTTGAAGTTAATAATTCCTGTGGATCAGCCAAAAGCACACCGCTAAATAAGCGCTCTAAGTCGGCAGCTAAGACTTGTGTGTCAATTTTGACAGCCGTCATGCCCATTTTCAGCATATTTTCAGCCATCAAGTTGTAGTCAGTTTTTTGTAGGGCATCCATAAACGCAATACATGCTGTCCACACTTCAGGTTTCAACTGGCCCACGATACCAAAATCGATGAAGCCAACTCGACCATCTTCAAGCAGCATCAGGTTGCCTGCATGTAAGTCTGCATGGAAACTGTTACATAACATCAAGCTGCCAAACCATGTATTCATCGCTGTCACCAAAACTTGCGATGGATCTTTAGCGACTTTCTTGACCACATCAAAATCAGTCAATGGTACGCCGTATAAACGCTCCATGGTTAATACGCGACGTGTTGAATATTGGTGATAAACCTTTGGTGCTGTTGCGGCTTTGTTTTGAGTTACGTTCAGATAATTCACAAAGTCGTCAAGATTTTGAGCTTCTTCAATAAAGTCCACCTCACGTACCATGCGAACTTTAATTTCCTCAACGATATCTGCAAGTGAAGCAAATTTGACTTTGGGTACAGCTTTTTCGACCAGTTTAGTAGCCCAATGTAAGACGTTTAAATCTGTATAGAGAATCGTCTCGACACCCGGTTTTTGCACCTTAATAACAACATTTTCACCAGTGACCAATTTAGCAGCATGCACCTGTGCAATCGATGCAGAAGCCAAAGGCTTTTCATCAATTGAAGCAAATATTTCATCTAAATTACGACCAGCGAATTCTGAAGCCAATACCTGCTGCACATAACTAAACGGCAATGACGGTGTCTGATCTAAACAGCCTTGGAACTCTTCGACATATTCACGCGGAAATAAAGAAGGTGTACTGGCAATAAATTGACCCAATTTAATATAGGTTGAACCCAGTGATTCAAAAGTTTCACGCATGAGTTTTGCGTTACTTGGTTTTTCAGTTGCATATTTAAAGCCGGCTTTTGCCGCAACGACTGCGGTCTCACCCATTCGGGCAACCGAGCGAATTCCATCTAACCAGATATTGTTTTTCATAATGTCTTAGAAAAAATAATTAACGTGAGTGTAGCAAAAAAATAAGGGCTTGCTGCTTTATCTTGCCTGACAGATTGGACAATCGGGATCTTTTTCAAAAGCGAGAATTTTTTGTTTCATTGACAGACCATTCCACAACAAAAGTTTTTGTTTCAATACTGTCTTTCCTAAACCCAAATAAAGCAAAGCATGATGAGCTTGCAAACTTGCCATAACATTTGGTGTGGTTGCAAGCACACCCGAGTCTGCACAGCGCAAACTTTCATTGGCTTGTTGTTCTTTTGGAAATAGACATTCATAACATGCCGCGTTTCCTTCGACCATAAACAATTGCCCTTGGAAACCAATCGCTGAAGCACTAATCAGCGCCACATTATTTTCTACGCAGCTCACATTGACCAAATAACGCGTGCTGAAATTATCACAACCATCGAGAACCAAATCTTGCTGTGAAATCAATGTCTTTGCGTTGCTTTCATCTAATTTTGTGGTATAGCTTTGCACTCGGATATGCGGGTTAATCGCTTTTAAGCGTTTAGCCAAAATTTCTGATTTATAAAAACCCACATCGTCTTTGGTATACGCGATTTGTCGTTGCAAATTACTGATTTCAATTCGATCTGCATCGATTAAAGTAATTTGTCCGACGCCTGCACGTGCCAATAATTCGGCTGTGGTACACCCAATTCCACCACACCCTACGATGAGTACATTGGCAAGTTTTAGCTTCTCTTGTGCATCGATGTCCCATCCATCAAGCAATATTTGACGGCTGTATAAATGCATTTCATCATCACTTAATTCAAATTCAAATTCAGATGTTGATTCATTCGATTTAAACGTAGACAAAGTATTTCCTTATTAAAATTCGTCAAGCATAAAAAATGGGCGAGTTTATATCGCACGCAAAAGATTAAAACATCGATATCCATCAAATGTTGTTCGAGTACAAACCCGAAACAGTGTAAAAACACCCTGCTATTTGAGCAAGACAATATACAGCTTAAAGTTAAAATAAATGCTCTGTAGACATGGCATTTTTCTCAGTTAGCGTATCTTCAATTACACTATTTAAAATACAGTATCTCAGACACCTTAGTATGTAGGAACATCATCGAGGTATAGCGTATACATGTTTTAAAAATAATAAATAAAAAATAAAGTTATATTTTTAACCGTATTTAGTTGCACTAGAGCTGCTTACAT
This sequence comes from Acinetobacter sp. YH12045, assembly GCF_013419925.1. Taxonomy (NCBI): domain Bacteria; kingdom Pseudomonadati; phylum Pseudomonadota; class Gammaproteobacteria; order Moraxellales; family Moraxellaceae; genus Acinetobacter; species Acinetobacter sp. YH12045. Next base: position 79,730 of record NZ_VOZE01000011.1, read on the forward strand.
TAGGTTAATTTTAATGATTCTTTTCTACCTTAGCCTCAAAAAATAAAACTTAATTCAAGACATTTTAAGCGTTTATGTATGCAAAGAGATTTAATCCGTAGGTATATGTATGAATTCAGTAGACTTCTTTCATAATTCATTTTTTGCTCAGCTCTAAATTATAGATTCCCGCAATTAAATTGAATCTTAAGCCCAGTCTTTTTCCTCGATTACGATATCGCTCGGCAAGGATTTTGAAAGTTTTTA
>NZ_VOZE01000012.1:0-75791 GCF_013419925.1 Acinetobacter sp. YH12045
ACTGTGTTTCAGAAAGCTTCTTTGAATCGATATATTTCATCCGCAGATTATGCATGAATATTTAAAATTCTTCGGTACAAATAATCAGCAAGAGACTGTTCGTTTTTTGATTTATGAAAGAGGCTTAATGTTAAAAATAAAGATATAGATTTGCTTAAATACATCTTGTCTTGCTGTGATAAAGATAGGGCCGTTAGATTATATAAAAGGGGGCAGGAGTATTTGGAAAAAGATGAAGTAAGTCGTAAATATGAGCTGAAGAAAAAATATACAAAGAATAAGATAAAATGGTATGGGTATTGCGGGACGATTTTATATTTTTTCATTAATGCTATTGGTTGTGCTCCATATATTGTTATTACTTATATTAGTTTTGTTTATAGTGAGAGTATCTCAACGTTACCTAGTGAATTGAATTACCTTTTAATTTGTTTTTTTATGACATTTTTTATCATTTCAATGTTTGTTTGATGGCATTTCCTAAAACCTGAAGCAGCTAAGAATTTCTTGGAATTAGAGAAAATTAATCTCAGTTCCTAAAAAAAGGTTTATTCAGGGATAAAAAAACCAGCGCTTTCGCGCTGGTTTTTTACATCACTAACTCGCGTTAGTTTTGCATCAACTTATTGAGCTGCCTCAAGAGCAGCATTTAAAGTTGCGCTTGGACGCATTACAGCATTTACTTTTGCTGTATCTACAGCGTAGTAACCACCGATGTCCGCGGCTTTACCTTGAACTTCAGCAAGTTCTGCAACGATTTTTTCTTCGTTTTCAGCAAGTGCTTGAGCAAGAGGAGCGAATTTCGCTTTAAGCTCTGCATCTTCGTCTTGCGCAGCAAGTTCTTCAGCCCAGTATTTAGCAAGGTAGAAGTGGCTGCCACGGTTGTCTAGTTCGCCAGTACGACGTGATGGAGACTTGTCATTGTCAAGCAATTTACCAGTCGCAGCATCAAGCGTATTTGCAAGAAGTTTAGCTTTCGCGTTGTCTTCTTTGATGCCCATTTCTTCTAGAGAAACAGCAAGCGCCAAGAACTCACCTAAAGAATCCCAACGTAAGTGGTTTTCTTCTACAAGTTGTTGTACGTGTTTAGGCGCAGAACCACCCGCACCAGTTTCGTACATGCCGCCCCCAGCCATTAGAGGCACGATAGAAAGCATTTTCGCAGAAGTACCCAATTCCATAATCGGGAACAAGTCTGTTAGGTAGTCACGTAGAATGTTACCAGTTACAGAAATTGTATCTAGGCCGCGAGCAACACGTTCAAGTGTATAACGCATAGCACGTACTTGAGACATGATTTGAATGTCTAAACCAGTAGTGTCGTGCTCTTTCAAGTAAGTTTGAACTTTCTTGATGAGTTCGTTTTCGTGTGGACGGTACGGGTCAAGCCAGAAGATCGCAGGCATGCCTGAGTTGCGTGCACGAGTCACAGCAAGTTTCACCCAGTCACGGATTGGAGCGTCTTTCACTTGGCACATACGCCAGATATCGCCTTCTTCCACGTTTTGTGACATCAACACTTCACCAGTTTCTAGGTCAGTGATGTTTGCAACACCCGCTTCAGCGATTTCGAAAGTTTTGTCGTGTGAGCCGTATTCTTCAGCTTTTTGCGCCATCAAACCAACGTTAGGAACTGTACCCATAGTACGTGGGTCAAAGTTACCATTCCATTTACAGAAATTGATCATTTCTTGGTAGATACGCGCGAAAGTAGATTCAGGCATTACAGCTTTACAGTCGTACTGTTTGCCGTCAGCACCCCACATTTTACCGCCACCACGGATCATTGCAGGCATAGATGCATCTACAATTACGTCGTTAGGTGAGTGGAAGTTAGTGATGCCTTTTGCAGAATCAACCATTGCAAGAGCAGGACGGTGTTCTTGGCAAGCATGTAAGTCAGCAATGATTTCTTCACGAAGAGAAGTCGGAAGAGTTTCAATTTTTTCGTAAAGACCAGACATACCGTTGTTGATGTTAATACCTAACTCATCAAACAATTTGCCGTGTTTTTCGAATGCATCTTTGTAGTAAATCTTCACACAGTGACCGAAAACGATTGGGTGAGACACCTTCATCATGGTCGCTTTTACGTGTAGAGAGAATAAAATGCCTGCTTCTTTACAATCATCTAATTCTTTTTCATAGAAGTCGCAAAGTGCTTTTTTGCTCATGAACATTGAGTCGATGATTTCGCCGTCTTGAAGCGCAACTTTTGGCTTAAGAACAACAGTTTCACCAGACTTAGTGATCAATTCCATTTTTACATTGCGAGCGCGGTCTAAAGTCATAGACTTTTCGCCGTGGTAGAAGTCACCTTCATCCATGTGAGAAACGTGAGTTTGTGACCACTGCTTCCATTCGCTCATAGAGTGCGGATGTTTCTTCGCGTAATTTTTTACTGCAGTAGGCGCACGACGGTCAGAGTTACCTTCACGAAGTACAGGATTTACAGCAGAACCTAGGCATTTGCTATAACGTGCCTTGATTTCTTTTTCTTCCTCAGTCGCTGGGTTTTCTGGGTAGTTCGGAATTGCAAAACCTTTAGACTGTAATTCTTTAATGCAAGCAGTTAATTGGCCAACTGAAGCACTGATGTTCGGAAGTTTGATAATGTTTGTGCTTGGATCTTGGGTTAATTGTCCAAGCTCTGCCAAGTTATTTGGCACCTTTTGTTCTTCGCTTAGATAGTCTGAAAATTCAGCGAGTACACGTGCTGCAACTGAGATATCGCGTTTAACGATTTCAACGCCAGCAGGTTTAGTAAAGGTTTCAATGATCGGCAGCAGAGAGTAAGTCGCCAATAATGGCGCCTCGTCGGTCAGTGTGTAGATGATAGTTGACTTTCCACCAGCCATATATAGCCCCTTGCTTTAGATTGTGTCTTTGAGGTCCGAGCTTGTGGCTCGCCTCTATGAACCGATTTGCTTAAATAAAACTATGAAAGTATCGGGGTTCATTGCTTTTCAGTCAACGCAAGATCCTGTGATGTGGTCATTTCGTAGAAAAATGATACAAAAGAAGTGCAGTTTGACGCCCAATTTTAGCGCAAAACCGAGAAGGGAAATATTGAAAGCTTGTTATTCATAGCTTAAAGCTATTGAACGATTAAATTTATATCATTTTTTGGGGGCTGATCTGTTCTTTATGGCTCGTTCGAGTTTTAGTTGTAAAGCAAAGCGTTTGATAGGTCAAACCGAATGCCTTAACTTTTGGGTGTAGATTTGGTGCGAAAGTTCGAAAATTAGTCAGGATTGGGGACTTTATTAAAGAACGACGTGAGTTTGATGCCCCGTTTGACTTTGAATGGTCGCGGAATGTTTATGCGATAACTTATATATCTGATGAATAAGGCATGGCACTTTTTCAGCTTCAGTCATTTGGGTGAATGAGTTCATGTGCATTAGAAGCATGAAACGAATCTTTAGCTCAGTTTAATAAAGTAAAAGCGAGCAAGTATGGTTTAATGCTCAAATGACACACACAACTGATAAAAACTAATAAATTAGTCTAATAGAAAAACTTAAAAATAGATTCATTTAGTGTAGCTGACTGAAACGAGCATCCTGATGAGCAATCTGGTCATAGAATAGTCATAAAACTCACTATTTTTTGTGATGTATTTAAAGAAAATTAAACCCAGTTTTTTAGGTCTTATGTAAATGAATATTTCTTTTGGTCATGTTTTTAGTTTGAATAAAACGCGAAAAGTACGATTTAAAATAAACAGTCAATAAAATTTAAATTAATTTAAGTTTCTAATTTTATTGTTTTAATTTTTGTTTTACCTTTAATGTTATGTTCTTTATAGATATTTTTATTTTCTAATTGGATGAAAGTTCGATTAAATAGCGTATTCGTAAATGATGTTTGTCTTTTTGTTGGGTTTTGTTATTGAGTGTTTGGGCTATTTTTGCTATTAATCTTGAACATAACAGTTGGTTTTTATCTTTAAGATAAACCCTGAGGAGAGCAACGGGATGGCTTTACGTTTACTGGATATTGGTACACAAACCGAATTATTAACTGCCTGTCGTTTGTCTTTATTGATGGGGGTTTATACGGACGACAACCGCATTGCAGAATTTTTAAAGTTCGCGCGTGGTATTGTGCAAGTCGATAATGCTGTCCTCGCATTTAAAAATGAACCTTATATATGGTATGCGTCAGAGCACATATTTAAGGCCTTTATGGCCGAAGCTGATGATGATCGTCTAGATCAGTTTTTTGCTGAACATTCTCGTATAGACCGAGACGCTGAAAATTACCAAGCTTATTCCGACTATATGCAAGAACTTGGATTAGGGCATCAGCGTTTAGTCGCTTTCGATTTAAAATATGATCAAGAATCTATCGGTAAAGTTATTTTATTCGATGATCAAGTCACTGCATTTGAAGCCAAACAATTAAAGATCGTTGAAGAATTTGTACAAAGTCTAGTCAATATTATTCAACTTCGTGTTGAAAATGCCGAATTAAAAGAAGCCTATGAACAGCAGTCGGCACTGAATTTTAGTAAGACTAAATTTTTCCAAATTATTGCGCATGATTTAAGAGCACCTTTTCATGGTCTACTTGGATTTTCTGAAGTTTTGGCACAGGAGCGTCATACCTTAGATGATTCGAGTGTGCAAAATATTGCAGACTATTTATATGACACCACACAATCGACGTATAACCTCTTAGAAAGCCTGTTGAACTGGGCCATGGCAGAAGGTGGTCGCTTTGTTTATCACCCGATTAATTTTGATTTACATCAGTCTGCAAAAATCGTCAGTGATGTCTTAAATAGCTTGGCTGTGAAGAAAAATATTCGACTGATCAATGCCGTGCCTGAAGGTATTAAAGTCAATGCAGATATCAATATGATCACATCAGTGATGCAAAACTTGGTGTCAAACGCATTGAAATTTACCCATACCGATGGTAGAGGTGTGGTGACGATTTCAGCCGATCGAGATGGAGAACGGGTTGTATTCACTATTCAAGATACTGGATTGGGGATGACCCAAGCTCAGATCGATGATTTATTTCAGCAAAAACTGACGGTTAGTATTAAAGGTACGGCAGGAGAACGTGGTACGGGGTTGGGTTTAGTCCTTTGTAAACGTTTTGTGGACTTAAATCAGGGTGAAATTGTGGTGAATTCGAAAGAAGGTGAAGGCACACAATTTAAAGTCTGGTTGCCACAGGCGACGAGCCTGCATCAAACCCTAAATACCGAGAGTAGCAGTGCACAGAAAGATGCGACCTTATAAAGATGGGACCTTAAGTGAACTTTAATACGCATCTATTGGTATAAAAGCCTAAAAATACTTTTCCCTAAGCGTTATCAACTGTTATAACTAGAAAAAAATCACGCTAGGGTTTGTGAAATGAATGCGGAGCAATTGCAGAAAACATTACGTGCCAGTCAATATGCTGAACAGGTGCTCGGAATCCATCAGGCCAGTTTAGAACAAGACTATGCAATTGATCAGTTTCAAACCTCGCTCAGTACAGCACAAATTCAACATTTTGTCGCAAGCAGCCTTGCCGATATCCAAGATGAAAATAGTTGGATGCGTGCAATTCGTGTGCTGCGCGCACGTCTGATGTTTCGTTGGATTTGGCAAGATGCCAATCAACTCACCGATGTCGTCACCTTAACTCGAGAGCTTTCAGACTTTGCCGATGCGTCCATCTGTGCGGCAAAAGATTTTGCGCTGAATCCGTTGATTGCGAAATATGGCGAACCGCTAGGCTATAAGGGGAAAGTTCAAGACCTAATTGTGGTTGCCATGGGAAAACTTGGTGCACAGGAACTTAATCTTTCAAGTGATATTGATCTTATTTTTGCCTTTGATGAACAGGGCGAAACCAATGGTCGAAAATGTATCGATGTACAGCAGTTCTGTATTTTGTGGGGACAAAAATTAATTTACCTGCTTGACCATATTACCGCAGATGGTTTTGTCTTCCGTGTAGATATGCGCCTTCGCCCATGGGGTGATGGTTCTGCCTTGGCAATCAGTCATGCGGCATTAGAAAAATATTTAAGCCAGCATGGACGCGAATGGGAACGCTATGCCTGGATTAAGGCACGTATCGTCACGGGCGGTAAAGAAGGCGCCGAGTTATTGGAAATGACCCGACCTTTCGTCTTCCGCAAATATGTCGATTACACCGCTTTCGAAGCTATGCGTGACATGAAAGCCATGATCGAACGTGAAGTGCTACGTCGTAATATCGAAGATGATATTAAACTCGGTGCAGGCGGAATTCGTGAAGTTGAGTTTATTGTTCAAGTCTTTCAGCTCATCTATGGCGGTTCAAAACTCGAGTTGCAAGACCGTCAATGTTTAGTGAGTCTGCATCATTTAGGTGAAGTTGGATTATTAGAAAAAACCGCAGTTGCTGATCTAGAAGATGCATATTTATTTTTACGTCGCATTGAACATGCGATTCAAGCGCTCAATGATCAGCAAACCCAATCGTTGCCACATGAGCCTGAACCCCGCCAACGTATTTTAGATACTTTAGGTTTTGCATCTTGGGATGACTTTTTGCATGTGCTCAATCAGAAACGTGCCAAAGTCATTTACCAATTTGAACATCTTATCAAAGAAAAAGAACCCGATCCGTTATTGGAAAGTTTTAGTCATTTAGAAGCCCAGTTGAACGATGTTCTAGATGATGATGCCAAAAATTTAATTCACGAATTTTGGTATGGACATGCGCTGAAAAAATTACCTGCCAAAGCTGTACAGCGCTTAAAAACCTTTTGGCCACATCTCATTGAGGCGATATTACAGTCAGATAAACCTCAGGTGGCCTTACTACGTCTCATGCCTTTGGTGGAGTCGGTGCTGCGCCGTACGGTCTATTTGGTGATGCTGATTGAGAGCAAAGGGGCATTACAACGATTAGTGAAAATGGCAACAGTGAGTCCGTGGATCTGCGAAGAATTGACGCATTATCCCGTGCTGTTGGATGAGTTTTTATCGATGGATTTTGAGCTGCCAAAGCGTAAAGATTTAGAAGACTCTCTACGTCAACAACTGCTTCGAATTGAAATTGATCAAGTCGAAGACCAAATGCGTGTTCTTCGATTATTTAAAAAATCCAATGTCTTAGCAGTAGCTGCTAGTGATGTTTTGGCAGAAAGTCCGTTGATGAAAGTGTCGGATGCATTGACCGATATTGCTGAAGTGTCGGTGAATGCAACCTTGCATTTGGCATATCAAATTGTTGCCAAAAAACATGGCTATCCAATCGATGCAGAAGGGCAGCGTTGTTCGATTGATCACACGGCTTTCGCGGTAATTGGCTATGGCAAGGTGGGTGGCATCGAGCTGGGTTATGGTTCGGACTTGGATTTGGTGTTTATTCACTATATGGACGAACAAGCGGATACCGATGGACAGAAACCAATTAGTGGCTTTGAATTTGCCATGCGGGTGGCACAAAAATTTATGTCCTTAATGACCACGCAAACCCTAGATGGTCGAGTGTATGAGGTGGATACACGTTTACGACCTTCGGGAGAGGCGGGTTTATTGGTGACCAGCTTAAAAGCCTTTGAGCAATATCAACATAAAAATGCTTGGGTCTGGGAGCATCAAGCTTTAGTACGTGCCAGAACGATTGCAGGTGAGCACAGTTTACGGATTGAAATTGAAAACTTGCGCTGCAATATTTTGACTCAGCCACGAGATGAGAACAATGTTCGTGCAGAAGTGCTAAAAATGCGCCAAAAAATGAAAGACCATCTAGGTTCTTCTAAAGAGCAGCAAAAAGATGGAATTTTTCATTTAAAACAAGATGCAGGTGGTATCGTTGACATCGAATTTATGGCACAGTATGCAGTATTAGCATGGAGTGGGTCGAATCCCGATCTCGCCCATTACTCTGACAACGTACGAATCCTTGAGGATGCCGCAAGAACGGATTGCTTATCCAGCGCCGATGCGACAGCATTGATTCAAGCTTATCTCCGTGAACGAGCCGAGAGCCACCGTTTAGCACTTGCGAATCAATCCATGCAAGTTTCAGCTGACGATTGGCACGATACCCGAGTGGTCGTTTGCAAGCTATGGCAAAGATTAATTGATCCAACTGCAAAGTTTGCATTGGATAAAAATGACTGTGTATAAAAATTTGGAGTGTGTGCCATGAACTTGGCTGATCGTGATGGTTTTATTTGGCAAGATGGACAATTGGTTGACTGGCGTGAGGCGAAAACTCACGTATTAACACATACATTGCATTACAGCATGGGTGTGTTTGAAGGCGTCCGTGCTTATGAAACTCCGAATGGAACGGCTATTTTCCGTTTAAAAGAACACACTAAGCGTTTATTAAATTCTGCAAAAATTTATCAAATGAAAGTCCCATTTGATCATGCAGCATTAGAACAAGCTCAAATTGATGTGGTTCGTGAAAATAAATTGGCTTCTTGCTATTTACGCCCAATTATTTTTATTGGTTCAGAAAAATTAGGTATTGCAGCAACTGACAATACAATTCATGCCGTTGTTGCTGCATGGAGCTGGGGTGCTTACCTTGGTGATGAAGCGATGGCGAAGGGTATTCGTGTTAAAACGTCTTCATTTACGCACCATCATCCAAACGTGACCATGTGTAAAGCAAAAGCATCTGGTAACTATACTTTGTCAATTCTTGCACACCAAGAAGTGGCACATGCTGGCTATGACGAAGCAATGTTACTCGACCCACAAGGTTATGTATGTCAAGGTTCAGGCGAAAATGTATTCTTAGTTCGTGATGGCGTGATTCATACTCCTGACATCGCGGGTGGTGCACTTGATGGTATTACCCGTCAAACCATTATTACGATTGCGAAAGACCTTGGTTTTGAAGTGGTTGAACGTCGTATTACACGTGACGAATTCTATATCGCAGATGAAGCATTCTTCACAGGTACGGCTGCTGAAGTGACGCCAATCCGTGAATATGATGACCGTCAAATTGGTGAAGGTTGTCGTGGTCCAATCACTGAGCAAATCCAAACTGCATTCTTTAATGCGGTTCAGGGTAAAGACCCTAAATATGCGCACTGGTTAACTTACGTAAAATAAGCTGATCGGTTAAGATGAAAAGGCGAAACTAAGTTTCGCCTTTTTTATTGGCTTGAAGATATTGAATTTTTTGGAACGTGACTATGCATATTGTTTATGTCAGTGATGGTAAAGCAGGACATCGCTCACAGGCTCTAGGTTTATTTAAGGCCATGCAGCGCAAATCTCAGGAAGCAGTCACATTTCAAGAAATTTCAATTGATGATTTGCCTATAGTGACACTTATTTCTGCGCTATTTAGCCATCAGCTTCATGCCGTAGAACACGAGCCAACCTATATTTTTGGCGTCGGCAGCCATACGCATTTTAGGGTATGGCTGTTAGGCAAAGTGTATAACAAAGCCAAAACCATTATTTTAATGAAGCCAAGCTTGCCGTTTGCATGCTTTGATTATGCGGTGATTCCACAGCACGATGGTATTCAGGCATCTAATAAAGTACTAACCACACAAGGTGCGTTAAATCCTATTGTAAATGAAGAGCGGCATCAGCATGGTCGAATCTTGATCGCTTTGGGTGGCTCTTCAAAACGCCATCAGTGGAATGCAGCTAAAGTACTTCATGCAATTGAACAGATAGTCGAGCAGAATCCAAATTCACAAATCATTTTGACCACTTCACGGCGCACACCACAAGCGTTTTTAGCAGAATTAAAACAGTTAAAGAATATTGAAAAAGTACAGATTTTCCCAGTTGAAGTCACTCCGCAAGGTTGGATTTTCGAAGAAATGCAAAAAGCTGAAGCGGTTTGGGTAACTGAAGATAGTGTTTCAATGATTTACGAGGCACTCACCGCGGGTTGTAAAGTCGGGGTGATTGAAGTGGATCGTTTGAAGGAAGACCGGATTACCAAGTCGGTAGATGAAATGTTAAAACAAGGCTTGGTGTCGTTACAGACCACTTTAACTGACTTGAATCTTACTGCTGAATTTAAAGAAACTGACCGTATCGCCAAAAAGATTGTACTCGGTCCCTAAAGTATAGATAATACCCGACGAAAAATTTCTACCAACATTTCAGTCTATCTCGAAAATGTTTGAATAATATTACAAGGTTGTCGGGTCAATGCTAAAAACCTATTTGTTTCCATTTTTGCTTTCAATTGGGTTTTGCGTTGGCTTAGGTTTTTGGGACTATTTATCTGAAATCAAAGATGCTCCTTTATTCTTTGTTTTGGTTCTTTCGAGTACGTTTTTTTTCATTGCAGTAAAACAACTACATAGTTCTATTTTTAAGTACATTTTCCTTGCGCTATTTTTTGTCATTAGCCTGTATATTGCAAGTGGGACAGGGTTCTTACAAGGGCATATGTCTTTGGGAATCGTGGCATCGATGTTTCAAAGTAATACCAATGAAGCCTTTGAGTTTTTATCTGTAGTCGATCCTAAATATATTGTTTTTGCCTTTGTTATTTTCTTAAGCCTTTGTTTTTATATTTTATTTTTTAATCAATCTAATCAGGGAAATTATCCCAAGCTGATTTTGACACTTATCTTTATTGCTAACGGCGTTAGTGTGTTTGGTATTCAAACTGCAATGGCGACGGTTAAATATAAACAAGAAGAGGCCAAACTCCTTGAAGATAATTTGCAAGATATCGATTGGGAAATTCAGCAGGTGAATGCTAGCTATGACAATCAAGTGATTATCATTGGTGAGAGTGTTCAGCGAGATCATTTATCACTCTACGGTTCGAAAGACGATACCACACCTTTTTTAAATGAGATGCCACTGGATGTTGTAGATCATTACATCGCAACTGCACCGAATACAGTAACTAGTCTGACTCGAACGCTGACTCTGGTTGATCAAAATCGTGAACCGCAGATTGCAAAAAATGTTGTGACGCTAGCAAAACAAGCGGGCTATAACACCATTTGGATTTCAAATCAGGGATTTATGGGGAAAAATGATACGGCGATTTCTAAAATTGCCATTCATGCCGATCATCAGTTCTTCCTGAAAAGTGGTAACTATATGTCGAGTAATATTGATGACGACAAAATGGTCGAAATATTACAGGCCCAGTTAAAAAAATATGCCAATCAAAAAAATGTAATTTTTATTCATATGATGGGCTCACATCCGGATGCTTGTGAACGTCTGTTTAATGCACCACGTATGTATGCGAATAAACCTGAAACGATTAATTGTTATTTATCTTCGATCAATAAGTTGGATCACTTTATAGAACAGATATATACCACTTTGAAGGCTGATCAGCGTAGTTTCAGTGTGACCTATTTTTCTGATCATGGTATGACCGTAGATGAAGATTCATATCATGTAGATAATGATTATAAAGATAATTATCAAGTTCCGTTTTTTGTATTACGTAGCGATGCACAGGCAAAAAACCACTATAACAAGACTGTGAGTGCCTATGATTATATGCATATTTATGCAGATTTATTGGGGGTGAAAACACCATTATTAGATCCTAAAAAATCGTTGGCGAATATCGAAGACAATCAAAATGTCACCGTTTTTGATTGGGATGCGTATGTTTCTTATCAAGAGTTAGATGAGAGTGAAATGAGATGATTCATAATTAAATATAAAAATCAATAAAATTAAAATTTTACTGTTTAGGCTGCAGGAAAAATACACATAAATTTTTATTAAAGTTTGAAAGTTTTTTTTGTAAGATAGTCTAGGTTTTTTTATTGCTGATAAGTTTTAGAAATCTGTTGTTCGATGCAGGTAGATCATTACTGAGTTAATTTATGAAAATATTACATATTAATAACTTTGCGTTTAAAAAGTCAGGTGCAGAATTCTACAATACTGATCGAAAAATCTCGGCAGGTTTGGTTTTAAATGGTCATCATGTTTATGATTTCTCTTTTCATGATATGGCGTACTATGGAACAGTATGGAGAACGAAAAAAGTTGGCAAAAAGTGGGCGAATGAAGAAGTTATAAAAATTGTTGAAAACTTTGAGCCGGATTTAATTTTAATTGGACATTCTTCTTTATTAAGCAGTGAAACATTAAAAACAATCAAATCAGTTTATCCACAAACTAAAATTGCATTTTGGTATGTAGACTGGATTTGTGTGGATAAGAAAGCGAATTTTATTAAAGAATGGTCGCCATATTTAGATACTATTTTTGTGACAACAAGTGGTGAACTCCTCAAAACGTTGGGTCATGGAAATACGGTGGCTTATATGCCAAATATGAGTCTAGATACTATCGATAGCCTAAAAAATTTTGAAAAAAATGAATTTGAAAATGAACTGGTATTCTGCGGTTCATCATCTGATCAAGAGCGAACCAAGTTTATCCGTAGTTTGCAAGCGAAAATTAAACATATTCCGGCGCGTTATTGTGGATTTGACCAAGATCCAAAGGTTTTTGGGGCGGGCTATTTTAAAGTCCTCAGTCAGTCTCGTATGGGATTAAATTATTCACGGGCTAATTCATTAGACTTATATACTTCAGACCGTATCACGCAACTTACAGGTAATGGTCTGTTGACCTTTACACCTCGTATTCCAGGATTTGAAACTTTATTTTCGGATAAAGAAGTGGTCTACTTTAGTCATGTTGATGAATTGGCAGATCAAATCAATTATTTTGCACATCATCCGGCAGAAGCTCAAGAAGTTGCAAAAGCAGGTTGGAGCCGGACACATTCTAGTTATAACTCTAAACGCGTAACAAAGTTTATGTTAGAGACAATTTTTAAGCAGCCTTATACTGAAGACTATGAATGGAAGGCACATGTTTTCAATTGCTGAGTTGGAATCTGCACATTATCTGGGCGAAGGTGCAAATCGTTATTGTGTCGTTTCTCCATCTGACCCCAAGATATGTTTGAAAATAGATTTGCCTAAAGAACGCCGTCAAATTAAAAATTGGCGTCAAAAGCTACAGCGTTTTTTAAGTACTCAGTTTTATCGGTTTAATGAAAATTATATTGAATGGTGCGCTTATCAACGTTTACAAGCTCGCATTGATCAGAAAGAATTAAATAGATTTATTGCAGCGTGTTTAAAACTGGAGGTTATTGAAGATCAACTGATTTTAAGTTGTGAATTAATTCGAGATGAACACGGGGAAATTTCTTTGAGCCTACATCATTATTTAAAGCATAAAATGCCTTTAAATATAGATGGCGTATCTCAATCGATAGATCAATTAACCGATTGGCTGATTCAATATAATATTCCTCTGTTTGACTTAAATTCGGGTAATTTAGTTGTCCAACACCATCATGAAGGCATTCGATTAAAGTGTATTGATGTGAAATCCACATTCAAGAGCAAAGAAATTATTCCATTATCTTACTGGTCTAGAGTATTGATGCATAAGAAAATTCGTCGTCGTGCAGAGCGTCTTAAACAGTTAATACGAAAAACTATGTAGTCGGGGTAACCATGAAAATTGTACAAGTTATGGCAACAAGTGGTGGTATGGGGGGGCTTGAAAAACATACCCTGGATTTATGTCATGGATTAGCACAACATCATGAAGTTCATTTAATTGCAGATCAATCTTATCAGCAAAAGCTCAGTTCGAATATCACATTGCACGCTGTTGATTTTTCAAGAAGCCGATGGAATCCATTTCTTATTTATGAGTTAGTTAAAAAAATAAAACAGCTGCAACCCGATATTTTGCATGTGCAGGCAAGTAAAGCAGCAAGCATTTTAGCCCCTTGGCTGAAGCAATTTTCATGTAAAAAAGTTGTGACCGTGCATGGTATGAAGAGCAATTTAAAACCTTTTATGGCCTTTGATCAGATCATTGCTGTAAGTGGAAAAATTAAAGAGGAGTTTCCTGCTTCACAGTCGGTTCAAGTGATTTGGAATGGCGGGAATCAACTCCTTAGCCCAGTCAAAGATATAGTTATAAAGAAAAATAAGCCTATTATTGCTTTAGCGATTGGACGTTTAGAAAAGGTCAAAGGGTTTCATATCCTGATTGAAGCATGGAGAAACATCAATAGCGAACTATGGATAGTGGGGGACGGAACTCAATATCAAGTTTTAAAAACTCAAATTGCTCAGCTTAATTTAAATGACCGCGTGAAATTACTGGGTTTTCGTTCAGACATTCCAAAGCTATTAACGCAAGCAGACTGTTTAGTGATTTCTTCTTTGAAAGAAGGGGGGCCGATTACACTGGCCGAAGCATTATTGAGTCATACACCGGTGTTATCTTCTAATGTGGGAATGGTTGCCGACTTTATTGATGAGCAGTTTATATGTGAACCGGACTCTGTTGAACAGATGGCGAGTTTAATTTCTATCGCGTTAAAACCAAAAGCACAAATGCTTCCTCTATTTGAGAAAGCATTTATAAAAGCAGAACAGAACCTAAAATTTGAGTCAATGTTGGCACAAACTGAAAATCTGTATCGAAACTAAGTTACAAATCTTTAGGCGTTTCACGAATTGCGTCTATCACCATATGCTGGTTAAAAATATTAAAGGTATGACAGCCATTATCATTTGGATGCCATTCACTATCTAATTTTATCCAAAATTTTTCTTCATAGTGCTCTGGGGAAAGTTTGGTAATCTCGTTGAGGTCTAAACTCCCACCATAGCGCTTGAGAGAATCCTGTGATGGACGGACTAACTTATCATTAATTGTGGTCAAGTGACCCCCTGGGCGATATTGCACAATTCCTTTTTTAACAGGGTTTTGGGGATGTGATTTCCAATCGCTGCTCAGTAGATGGTCACTATAAAAAATATGGAGTTCATTGCCATACTTTTTTGAATATTTATTTTTGATTGCAGTAAATAGATACCACATTCCATTTTGATAATAAGGGGTAGTATCCGCAGCGTTTACATCATTTACTAATATGCGATCAAATTCCCATGAAAATGGAAAATTTGTACATTTCCATAACTCGATACTTTTATTGGCTGCACTTTCAGGAATCATATACCACGTATCTTCGTGTTTGAATACACAGGGATAAGAGAGATGATAAGAACATTGAATAATTGGAATAGGTGGACTGTATTGACCATCCTGAAAAACTTCCATGACAGATAAATAACCAACAGGATGCTCAGGTGAAATTTCTTCAATAAAAATATATGTACGTCCATTTTCTTCTACGATAAATGGATCGGCATAAACGTGCCCTTCTGGTGCATGAATTTCATGTAAGGATGGAATTTGCTGTGGTTTAAAAGGCTGGTGTAGTTTGCCAAAGCGGAGATACCATCTAGAGTTAAATTTTAACTCTCTTTTTTTTTGTAGAAATGAAAACCATTTTTTTACAATAAACCGCATATATAACTCTATTTTTAATTAAGATTCTCGAACAATTGAATAATTAAACAGACAAATGATATGATTTAGCTATAAATTTAGCATTTATTTTGAAACAGTTCATGAAAAAATATGTGATTTCTATTGAGAAAGAAAATAGTGAACGACTAGTGGGCTTTTTTCAGCAAAGAATATTTAGAAATTCAAGTTCATTTAATAAAATTGGCGTTGCTGGTAAAAAATTAACAGTTGATGAGTATTTTCATTTGGGGGTATTAGGAAAAACCAGACCTTTAACGCCAGGTGAATTAGGTTGTACACTTTCTCATTTAAAAGCTTATCAAGACTTTTTAGATACAGATGCTAAATTGGCATTTGTATTTGAAGATGATGCAATTTCACTATTAAGTGAGATTGATTTTGATGAGTTTTATTCACATATAAAAAAATTGAGCTTAAAATCTACATTTTTTCTTAGTTTAGGTGGTATTCAGCTCAGTTGTTCTAAAAATGTCTATGGTAGATTTATTGAGCAAAAAATATTTGGGCGCAATATATTGAAGATTCATCCTTTTTTTATTGAAAATATGGCATCCGCATATGCTTATGTTATAGATAGAGCAATGGCAGAAGTTTTAGTTAAATATCATGAATCACCGAACCTCTCTGATCAATGGGCAGACTTAATTGTTGAATACCCTCAAGTAAATTTTTATGCATCTTATCTTTTTGAACATCCTCCTATATTAGATGTAGATAAAGATAGTCACTTGCAAAAAGAAAGACAGCAAATACAATTAACAATACGTAAGAAAAAAAGATATATAAATAAATATAAAAAGAAAATTATGAAAATATTCTTAAGTAAGTATAAATAATTGAATACGAATAATTTATTCTGTTTTTATAAAATTATATCCTACTTTATTTCTAAATAAAATTTCATGTAAATATAAAGTAGGTCAAATTTTTAGTTAACAGTTTATAAAATTTCTAAACTATTTAATTTTATAAAAGAGACTTTAGAGTGTTTTAAGAGTCCTTTTCCGCATTACCTTTCAACACCATATAAATCAAACCGACAAAGATTAATAATGCACCTGCAAGGCTGCTGACACAGAATAAAACGATTCGGTTATAGGTGGTTAAGTTGAATAATTCATTGGCTAAAATGTAGCGCATGAACAACCATTGTACGACAGAAAAAACAATCAACACGATTGCACGACGACGGACTTCAGGACGCATAGCCATAGGAGAATCACTTAAAGTGGAAATTGAGGCTATTATGCCACTGTCGATAATCGATCTCAATTGAATAAGATTAATTCAAGCCTGCGGAACACAACTCTAAAGGTTGAGATGTTCTTAGATCACCTTTATTTGCGGTACATATTGATATTGCCAAAGCAGACCCGAAAGCGTTTATAAGACCAGATATACTGTTCTGGTGCTTGGTCAATGATGTCTTGCATGGCAATGTTGAGCGTGTCGACAGAACATTGTAAGTCTTTAGATAAAATCTCGTCTGCTAAGGTTTGGCAATGCACATCAAAGTACTGTAGGTTAGGTTGTCGGATACAACTTAAGCCAATGACATTACATTGGGTTTTTGCAGCAAGTTTTGAAACAAGTGTGATCGATAAAGTATTTTGCCCAAAAAAATTGGAATAAATACCGCCTGAAGGCTTCGGTAAATGATCAGGTAAAATCACTGTTAAGCCGCCTTGTTTCAAATGTTTAAATATGGCACGGATCCCAGTTTCATCTGTCGGGACTAAGGTTGCATTGAACTTCTCTCGTGCTTCTAACAGATACCGATTGATCCCTTTATTTTTATTCGGTTTATACATAATCATCGGTTCTGTATACAAGTTCAGCCATGCATTGAGTAGTTCCCAACAGCCAAAATGCGGAACCACAACAATGACACCTTTTTTATTCGCAAGCGCTTCCGTAAGGATATTTTCACCATAAATTTTTTTCAGTAAGCTCAGGCTATAACTTGGTGGCATCCCCCAACATTTAATAAATTCAATATAGGTCAAGCATTGGCTGCGGATACTTTGGCTGACGAGCTGTCTCTGCGCTGTCTCGGACAAGTCTGGGTAGGCCAGTTGAATATTGATGCTAGTGATACGTTTGATTGATGAGTTAAACAGGTTAAGAATAAACGCGATCATCAAAGCCAAGTTTTGTAACAGCCAAAGTGGCAATAGCGCGATGATTTTGAATATAAAGTACATGGATCACAAGGTCTCAAAATTGACAGCATGGAATAAAATAAATTTTGCCAAGAGACCGGACTTATTCAGTGAAAAGTACAAAAAGATCTGAATCTAAAAACAAAATAATTGGAAGTGGAAAATTGAGGTGTCCATTGCTCAAACGAAGTGGTGCATCATCATAACGTACTTGAAGCGTTTTGATATTAGCAAAGTCAATCAAATCTTTAATTTATGTTTTGTAGGTTTTCGACCACCTTTTGTAGGTTGAAATAAAAAAACCCTGCATAGCGCAGGGTTTTTTGAACCTTAAAATCTAAATCTTAAAATGTAAGATTATTTAGATTCTTCAGCTTTTGGTTTTTCACGTAAGCGAATACCTAAGTCACGCAATTGGGTTGCTTCAACTGGCGCAGGCGCTTGAGTCAGTGGACATTCCGCAGTCTTAGTTTTCGGGAATGCAATCACGTCACGGATAGAAGATGCACCAGTCATCAACATCACTAAACGGTCAAGACCGAATGCCAAACCACCATGAGGAGGTGCACCGAATTTCAAGGCGTTAAGCAAGAAGCTGAATTTCTCTTCTGCTTCTTCTTCAGAAATACCAAGCGCTTCAAAGATCGCTTTTTGCATTTCTAGGTTGAAGATACGTAATGAACCACCACCGATTTCAGTACCGTTCAATACCATATCGTAAGCAACAGAAAGTGCAGCACCTGGGTTGTTCTTCACTTCTTCAACGCTTGATTTTGGCAGCGTGAATGGGTGGTGAACAGACGTCCATTTACCGTCATCAGTTTCTTCGAACATTGGGAAGTCAACAACCCAAAGTGGCGCCCACTCGCAAGTTGCAAGTTTCATGTCGTGACCGACTTTAATACGTAAAGCACCCATCGCATCATTTACGATTTTCGCTTTGTCTGCACCAAAGAATACGATGTCGCCATTTTCAGCACCAACGCGTTTCAATAGATCAAGTACGATAGGCTCGATGAATTTAACGATTGGAGATTGAAGACCTTCAATACCTTTTTCAAGCTCGTTGACTTTGATGTAAGCCAAACCTTTCGCGCCATAAATGCCAACGAATTTAGTATATTCGTCGATTTGGCTACGTGGAAGCGCGCCAGCTCCTGGTACGCGAAGCGCAACAATACGGCCTTTAGGGTCTTTAGCAGGGCCTGCGAATACTTTGAACTCAACGTCTTGCATCATGTCTGCAACGTCAACAAGTTTCAAAGGAATACGCATATCTGGTTTATCAGATGCATAGTCACGCATTGCATCTGCATAAGTCATGCGAGGGAATTTGTCGAATTCAACGTTTAGAAGTTCTTTGAACATCTTAACGGTTAAACGTTCCATTAAATCCATGATGTCATCGTCACTCATGAACGATGTTTCAACGTCGATTTGTGTGAATTCAGGCTGACGGTCAGCACGTAAGTCTTCATCACGGAAACATTTAGCAATTTGGTAGTAACGATCGATACCGCCAACCATTAACAACTGTTTGAACAATTGTGGAGATTGTGGAAGTGCGTAGAAGCTACCATTAGAAACACGACTTGGTACTAAATAGTCACGCGCACCTTCAGGAGTCGCACGAGTCAAAATAGGTGTTTCAACGTCTAGGAAACCATTTTCTTCGAAATAGTTACGAATTAGGTTAGTCAATTTAGAACGGAAACGAAGACGATCTAACATTTCTGGACGACGGATATCTAAGAAACGATATTTCAAACGTACTTCTTCAGAAATATTTGTGTTGTCGTCATTCAATGGGAATGGCGGAGTTTCTGAACCAGCAAGCACTTCGATTTCTTTACCAAGAACTTCGATTTGACCGCTAGTCATATTCGCGTTTTCAGTACCTGCGTAACGACGACGTACACGGCCTGTAATTTTTAATACGAATTCTGAACGTGCTTTGTCCGCAGTTGCGAATGCTTCAGGAGTATCTGGGTCAATAACCACTTGAACAAGACCATCACGGTCACGCATGTCAAGGAAGATTACACCACCGTGGTCACGGCGACGGTGAACCCAACCGCATAAGGTAACGGTTTGGTCAATTTGAGCTTCGGTTAAAGAACCGCAGTAATGAGTTCGCATCATAGCGTTAGAAATCCAACTATATGGGTTAAGGTCAGCGAATACGTAAACAGCGCACCGCTTTTATTCGAATAGAGGATTATGCCTCTTTTTGGCTATTTTGTCACAAGGACTTCGGCTTTATAGAACAAAAATCCTTGCATTGAGAGATTCTGAAACGATTTATGAGGTTGTTTTTGAGAAAATATTCGTTGTTGATTTTAATAACAGGAAAATAAGACATCCCAAACTAAAAGTACTTAGGAATGCACGAAAAAAATAATTAATGGCTTTGCCGACATAGGCATACAGGTCATGCACAAATGCATCTGAATAAACACTATCTGCAAAATAAAAATAACTAGCGATTCCCGCAGCTAAAGACAGGGCCGCTAAACCATATACATAGACTTTGATGGATGTGTGGACGTTTGCAGTACTTCGATAGTGAAGATGATGACGATAAATCATCCATGCCAAAACGGGGAGTGCCAAGCCAGATAATCCAATTTGCAACACACGATGTAAGGGATATGAATGACCGAAAAATTGAATCGGTAGACTCAATAGATCCTTAAATGCAAAGGTACGAAAGTCAACATGGGTCAAGCCATCCCAAACAATATGCGTCGAAGTTCCAATGATGAGTGCGAGGATGAGACTGAGCATAAACCCACAGCATTGATTGAAATTCTGTAGATTCAGCGGCTTATTTAAACCAAAAAAAGCAAATAACATCGGGCGATAGAGCACATACCACAGCACACAAAACAGCAAACCAAGGATTAAGTTTGGAACAATTAACCCCGACCATTGATGTGAACCTGCATAGTCAGCATTAGTAAATAAACGGAATAAATCTGGCACCATGCTACCAATTGCGAGTGCTGCAATAGGCAGGCGATTTCCGCTTAACTTGGAAATAGGCGGTGCGAGTACAGCATGGGATATGGTAAAAGGCATTGAATTCGAATAAATTTATCAATAAATACAAGGTTATGTATAGCGCAGTGTAACTGATTTGAAGATGTTCAATTGTTTTTTATTGCAAAAGTAATGAAATGTTATATTATAACATTATTCAAAATTAGCCAGATTTGAGTCTCTCCAAATGTCCTTTCATAAGAATTTAATCACAATCTCAATTTTTGCAGTGATTGCACCCAATATTTATGCTGATGATCAGCAACAACAGGTACAAACTTTAGAGGCGATTAATGTTCAGGTTCATCCTTTAAATCAAAGTGCAGCAGATTTTGCGGTTGCAGATAATATTATTAAGCATAAAGATTTGGCACAAGGTGGAGTCACTATTGGTGATGCGTTAGCC
The DNA here is from genome assembly GCF_013419925.1 of Acinetobacter sp. YH12045. Lineage (NCBI taxonomy): Bacteria > Pseudomonadati > Pseudomonadota > Gammaproteobacteria > Moraxellales > Moraxellaceae > Acinetobacter > Acinetobacter sp. YH12045. The sequence continues at coordinate 20,976 of NZ_VOZE01000012.1, forward strand.
GGACAGCCGGGTGTATATTCAAATCAGTTTGGTGCAGGCTCAAGTCGACCTGTAATACGTGGGCAAGATGGGCCACGTGTCAAAGTTTTGGAGCATGCATCTGAAACAGCAGATGTTTCAACTTTATCCCCTGATCATGCGGTTACGGTTGATCCAATTTTGGCAAAACAAATTGAAGTCATCCGTGGGCCATCAACACTGTTATACGCGGCAGGCACAGTTGGCGGTTTGGTCAATGTGACGGATCAAAAAATTCCAACGCAGATGCCTGAAAATGGTTTAGAGGGGCAGGTTGGGCTACGTTATAACTCAGGTAGTGACGAAAAATTAGCGAGTGCAGGTATCACTGCTGCGCTAGGAGAAAATTTTGCACTGCGAGTTGAGGGATCAAAGCGTAAAGCCAATGACTATATTGCACCCAGTTATTTTCATGATCATGATGGTGAATTAGAAAAAGAACGCCGAGTCGGTAATACTTTTGCAGAAGGGCAAAATGTCAGTGTAGGTGCGTCATGGATTCATGATCGTGGTTTTGCTGGACTGTCTTATAGCAACCGACAAGACCAATATGGCCTGCCGGGGCATAGTCATGAATATGAAAGCTGTCATCCACATGATGATCATTTGCATTGTGACGGGCATGATAATCATGATCACAGCGATGAGCATGACCATTCTGCCCATGACGAGCATGATCACGATCATGATGCCGCAGGCCCATGGGTTGATTTAAAGTCAGAACGCTATGATTTCCGTACCGAACTTGCGAATCCGTTTGCGGGCTTCCAAAAAATCCGTGCACATGCAAGTTATACCGATTATCAACATGATGAAATTGAAGGTGATACAGCGGCAACGACCTTTAAAAGTAAAGGTTACGATGGTCGTTTAGAGTTAGTGCATAACCCGATTGCGGATTGGGAAGGTGTGATTGGCGCACAATACAATCAGCAAAAGCTCAATATCAGTGGTGAAGAATCATTGATGAACCCAAATAAAACCCAAAAATGGAGTGTGTTTGGTTTAGAGCATAAACAATTTGGTGATTTCCATGTCGAGCTGGGCGCACGTGTCGATCAGCAGAAAATTCAGATCGATTCTGCACAAAAAGATTATGACGATTATGGTATTTCCTACTCAGGTGCTGTGAACTGGGCGTTTGCACCCAATTATAAATTATCCTTGGTGGGTTCTCATCAAGAGCGTTTGCCATTGGCGCAAGAGCTCTATGCAGATGGTAAGCATTTTGCGACCAATACCTATGAACGCGGAAATGAAAATCTAGATGTTGAAAAATCTAATAATCTAGAATTAGGTTTCCATTATGAAAAAGACCAATTGGACTACCATGTACATGTGTATCACAACTGGTATGACAACTACATTTATGCTGCAACCAAAGATAATTTTGAAAACTTCCGCTTAGTTGATTACACCCAAGACAAAGCCAAGTTCTATGGCGCGGAAGCTCAAGTGGGTTATGCCATTAATGATATGTATAAACTCAGTGTCTTTGGTGATTATGTACGCGGCAAAATTGATGGTGAAAATGCGCCACGTGTGCCTGCAGGGCGCTTAGGAACCAAGGTCGATGTTGACTTTGCCGATGGTTGGTCAGGTCTTGCAGAATATGCACATGTCTTTAAGCAAGATAAAATCACGGCGTATGAACAAGAAACTGACGGTTATAACATGGTGAATTTAGGTGTCGCTTATAGCGGTCAGTTAAAAGACCGTAATGATTACCGTGTGTACTTCAAAGCCAACAACTTATTGGATGAAGATGTTTATTCACACAGTTCATTCTTAGCCAATATTCCACAAGTAGGACGCAATTTTACTGTGGGGCTAGAATTTGGTTTTTAAGCTAAATGTGACTGAGTAAGGTGTTCTAATCAAGCTGAAGTCACAGAAATCCTCTTGAAAAATCAATGAATAAAACCTAGTCTGAGCGCATTAGACTAGGTTTTTTCTTATGCGCATCATTCAACGAATACATCACAAGCTCAATTGGTCACGTCGTCGCTATGTGGGTGTGGTCATTGGTTTATTAGTTTTAGGTTATTTGGCATCGGCAACCTATCACACGCTAAAACCACTCCCAGAAGGGTTGAACTACACGGGAAAACTTCGCCATGCTGAAGTGAACTTTTTAGTGGATGAAACCTATATCGATGCGCAAGGAAAGCAGCAACAGGAACATCGCATTTTTAAAGAAATGCTGAAAATGCTTGAGGAAGCACAGTCGACCATTGTGTTGGATATGTTTCTCTTTAATCCGCAAGTTGGTGACTCTCAATTAAAACATGAACAATTAACACAGGAGTTGACCGATGCGCTGATTTTGAAGCGTCGACTATCTCCTCAAGTGGAAATTTTTGTGATTACTGACCCGGTCAATTCGGTCTATGGCGGCATTCAACCCGAGCATTATCGTCAATTACGACAAGGGGGCATTGAGTTGATGGAAACCAATTTGGTACCGCTTCGTGCTTCCAACCCAGCATGGTCAGGTTTTTGGTATATCTGCTGTCAAGATATTGGCAATAATCCTGAACAAGGCTGGTTACCGAACCCATTGGGAACCGATAAAGTGACGATTCGTAGTTATATGGATCTGTTTAACTTTAAAGCGAATCACCGAAAAACTTTGGTGGTAGATACCATCGATGGCTGGAAAGGTTTAGTCACCTCTATGAATCCACATGATGGTAGCTCACGACATTCCAATGTGGCCTTAACCGTCAAAGGCATGACCGCGATTGATCTGTTAAAAACCGAGCAAGCCGTAGGTATGATGTCTAAAGCCAATATTCCATTTGTAGTGATTAAAGATGTTGAAGCTGCGAAAACTGAGCCTCAAGTACAGGTGCTGACTGAAAAAGCCATTTATGATGGCGTATTAGATATGATTAATACGGCACAAAAAGCGGGTACAGAAATTGATATTGCGATGTTCTACTTGTCAGAACGTAGAATTATCAAAGCACTCATAGCTGCGCATGAACGTGGCGTGAAAGTTCGTGTATTACTCGATCCGAATAAAGATGCTTTTGGTCGAACCAAAAATGGTATTCCAAACCGTCCTGTTGCTTCAGAACTACATAATGCCGGTATTGATGTACGTTGGTGTAATACCCAAGGTGAGCAGTGCCATAGCAAGATGATTTTAAAACGTACTGCTTATCAAGCCGATATGATTTTAGGTTCTGCCAATTTCACGGCGCGTAACTTGAAAAATTATAATTTAGAAACTGATTTACGCGTGATCGGTCTGAAAAATGCTCAAGTTTTTAAAGATGCATCACAGTACTTCAATACGGCTTGGTCAAATCTGGATGGTAAACAAATGAGTGTCGATTATAGTAAATATGCGGATGAATCGACCTTGAAATATGTGTTGTATCGCTTTATGGAATGGAGCGGAATATCTACTTTTTAGAATTGTCTTAATCTCCCAAATCCCTCTTTTTTAAAGAGGGGCTTTCCTCCCTTTTTTAAAGGGAGGTTAGGAGGAACTAAATCAGTTTTAATTCTTCGGTACAGGATTCGGCGGAACGATTTGATCTAAATCTTTATCTGTCATTTGATCCAATTCTTTAATATCGGTTTTGATTTTCCATTTATCGGCATCATCTACTGGTTGTGGCAAACGAGCTTCTAACCAGTCACAGATGACATCTGGTGGAAAATCGGCGTGGTTACATTGAATCACCCAAGACAAGAATTGTTTTGCTTCGCCATTCATATATGGTGGCGGAGAAACCGGTAAAAATTGAGTCGGTAAGCGTTCATTTTTAGAAATATAGTTCAATACATGGCCCAATTCTTGAACAGTTTGCCATGCTAAAGGGTGATCTACATTAATTTGAAATTTAAACCACCAAGCAGTTTTACCATCGGTTCCGTACGAGTCAATCAGTTGTTCTTGAATACTTGGAACTTTAGAAAAAAATTGATGAAGTCGGTCAAAACTTAATTCAGACACAGCGTTTGATCCACTACGAAATAAAATCAATCTTAGCATAATCCAATGAAAAACAGGCTAGCCTGAAGGTGCGATCAGCTTGGTCGGAAAATTAACAAATTCTTGCACTTGATGGATTTTTATTCATTTTTTCTCCTACAATGGAATTTATACTGAGCGTATAAACCGTCGAGGAGAGCTTAAGTGAAAACCACATTATTCTATGCGATTGCAGGTGTGATGCTGATCAGTGCTTCAGCCAGTACTTTTGCGGAAAACAAATGGGCAAACTACCAAGGTGTGGATACATCAAAACCACAACACCGCCCACCGTCGATGAATCGGCCTGGCTATCCGCAGCATGCGCCGAATTATCCTCAACATTATCCTCATTATCCAAGTCGCCCGCCGGTTTATCCGCAATATCCAAATCGACCTTATCCGCAATATCCAAATCGACCTTATCCGCAGTATCCTCAGAGTGGCATTAGCATTCAATACAATGCACCGACCACGATTACTCAAAATTCACAAAGCTATAGTTGGGTCAATGGCGATCCTGCGAGTGCCAGTATTTCCAGTTCGACCTATACCTTTATCAGCGATTGGAAACGGATTGGTTTACCAGCACCCCCAAGTGGCATGTACTGGATCTTTGAAAATGGTCGCTATGTATTGGTGCCAAATAGATAAGGTTTATAACCTCTCCCTTGCGTAGCAGTGCTACTCGTCTCCTAAAAGGAGAGGGAACGAATTAGTGTTTAAGCCAATTCATCATCTTGCGGACGTGGGGTTTTTCCTTCAGGCAGTGGCTTCTCGGAATGCTTATCTCGAATAACCGAAGGATATGTCCAAGAGGCATAGCGCACAATCAAAATGGCCACAGCAAGGATGAGGATCGAACCTGTAGTAATGACCAAGCCCATATCCGCTTTATGGTCATGTTGAATGTCCGAAATCAGTAAACGGGTCAGGGCAGTAATAGCAATATAAATCAGGAAGCGAACAGGCATGTGGTTGGTTTTAAAATAAATACCAACCATGGCACCGAGTTCGAGGTAAATAAACAATAATAAAATATCGTCAATCGTGGCGAATTGCTTAACTGTAATAATTTCAAAAATGGTATGACCCGCAGACCATAAAATCATACAGCCGATGACAAACAGCGCAAGATAATGAAAACCTTCTACAGCAAGATTGCCAAGTCGGTCGAGGAGGGCTTCAATTTTTTCTACTTTAGGATCACGGTGTTTCATATATCTTCCTCCTGTGTAAATTGCGTGAATATTCAATCAAGAACAAGTCATTAAATACCAAGCAAATTTCATGCACATGAAGCGCATATGACAAAAATATTTTTTAGGTTAAATAAAGTCTTTAATGTTAAGTTTGAGCTTAAATTTTGTCCTATAAGAATGAAGCGACGATGTATCAACCAACGCATTTTAAACAGAATGAACTCCTTGATCTGATTGATCTTATGCGTAAGCATGCTTTGGCGACAGTAATACTGACGGCACCCAATGGTGAGTTGGAAGTGAATCATTTACCACTAGAATATGACACTGAGTCAGGCGAATTGGGTATATTGCGCGGTCATATTGCCAAGACCAATCCAATGTTTGAATTGCTAAATCAGTCAGCGCACGCCTATGTGATTTTTCATGCCGATGATGCATATATTTCGCCTAGCTGGTATGAAGGAAAACAGGAGCATCATCGCGTTGTACCGACATGGAATTACCGTGTGGTGCATGTCAAAGGCACAATTCGTAAAGTTGACGATGAAAAATATTTACGAGGGGTTCTGGCTCGGTTGACTCGACAACATGAAGCTAGCCAACCCGTGCCGTGGAAAATGGGCGATGTGCCTCATGATTTTATCGCGGAACAACTGGAAAAAATTATAGCGATTGAAATCGAAATAGACTCAATTTTGGGTAAGTTTAAAGTGAGTCAAAATCGCAGCGTTGTAGATGCAATGAATGTGGCAAAAGCTTTGGAAATGTCGAATGCTGAAATGGTTGAGTCGATCAAAAAATTTTATCCCATGAAATAACAGGCTAAAAAATCATGCCCAATAGGATTGAAACTGAACGTTTATGCATGAGAAAGTATCAGTTAGGAGATGAAATTTCATTATTTGATACATATTTTTCGAATATAGAAGCAACTCGTTATCTGCAGCGGTTACCACATTTAACGATTCAACAGACCAAGAGTGTTTTAGAAAAGTGGGCAGATCATTATTGGTCGATACACAATCCTGATTTTGCATGGGTGATTAGTGATAAGAATACGCATTTAGCGATGGGCTTACTGTATTTCTTCAATCAAGACAACCATGGGGAAATACATTTTGGGTTAGGGGTGAATTTTCATGGTTGTGGTTATATGACTGAGGCTTTAATTGGGGGAATTAAGTATTTAAAGCAGAATCAGGTCACGAAGGTTGTTTCATCGTTTTGTGCTGAGGAACATCTAGCATCACAAAATGTCTTAATGAAGGCAGGATTTAAACAAGATAAAGATAAAACGCATTGGGCTACATTTCCAATGCTAGACGATCAGCTCCATTCTTGTTTTACATATCGAATGGAATTAGGAGATTGTGAATAAGTAAGTATGCTTATGATTTTTTGAAAAAGTTGCACTCAGTGTTTATGCAATAAGAGCAGTAAAATAAAAAAAATGCCCGATAAATCGGGCATTTTTGATTTTGTACGGCTAATTAAGCTTGGTTGGTAAAGTAATCTTCAGAGAAGTTCATGATCACTTCAGAACCTGCTTTTACTTTAGCAATGCGTAAAGCCAATTCAGGTAAAATACGCTGCGTGAAGTAAAGAGTCAGTGCAAGTTTGTTTTGGTAGAACTCGCCATCTTTGTCTTTTGCTGCATCTGCAATGCGGGCAAACATATAGGCAAAGCTGAGTAGGCCTACAGCATGTAGGTAATCAACTGCTGCTGAGTTCGGGAACTCAATATTTTCACGAGCAGCTTCAAGTACATATTGAGTCACCGCTTCAACTTCAGCTGCTGCATCTAATGTTGCATCTTTGATGTAGTTCAAGCTGGCATCTAAGTTATTGGCAAAATCGCGGATTTCTTGGATATATTCAGCAATGAATTCACCATTGCACTTAATGGTTTTACGACCAATTAAGTCTTGCGATTGAACACCGTTGGTCCCTTCGTAAATCTGTGCAATACGAAGGTCACGAATACATTGTTCCATACCCCATTCACGAATAAAGCCATGACCACCGAAGACCATTTGCGCATCGAGTGTTGCTTGGAAAGCTGTATCTGTTAAATACGCTTTCGCAATAGGTGTTAACAGCGCAACACGGTTATTGGCTGCTTTGACTGCTTCTGGGTCAGTAGAGAACTTGGTAATGTCCAGTTGTTGACCAACATAAACCGCAAATGCACGAGACGCTTCATTGTTGGCACGTGCGTTCAGCAACATACGACGTACATCACCATGAACTAAGATGCTGTCTGCAGGTTTTGCAGGCGATTGAACGCCAGAAGCGCTACGGCCTTGTAAACGATCAGTCGCATATTGCGCTGCATTTTGATAAGCAAATTCAGAAGCACCTAGGCCTTGAATACCCATAGACAGACGTTCGTAGTTCATCATGACGAACATCGCTGCAAGGCCTTCATTTTCTTTACCAACCAGGTAGCCTTTCGCGCCATCAAAGTTCATCACACATGTTGCAGACGCTTTGATCCCCATTTTATGTTCAATAGAACCAGGGCCTACAGCATTACGCTCTCCCAATGAACCATCTGCATTCACCAAGAATTTAGGTACGATGAATAGTGAAATTCCGCGTGAGCCCGCAGGCGCATCAGGCGTTTTCGCTAAAACTAAGTGGATGATATTTTCAGAAAGGTCGTGGTCACCGCCAGTGATGAAGATTTTCGTACCAGTAATGTTATAAGTACCGTCTTCATTACGTTCAGCTTTAGTTTTGATAATACCTAAATCTGTACCTGCATGCGGTTCAGTTAAGCACATCGTGCCTGACCATTCGCCTGTATACATTTTTGGCAAATAAGTTTCTTTTTGTTCTTGTGATGCATAGCTGTTTAATGCCATGCCTGCACCTACAGAAAGAAGCGGGTAGAGCATGAATGATGGGTTGGTTGCAAACAGCATTTCGTCAGACAGAACAGTCAGCATTTTTGGCATGCCTTGACCGCCCCATTCTTCATCTGCGCCTAGACCAATCCAGCCGCCTTCTGCATATTGTTTAAATGCTTCTTTGAAACCAGCAGGAGTCGTGACATTGCCATTGCTATAGGTTGCGCCTTCTTCATCACCTGTGCGGTTTAAAGGATGAGTGACGTTTTGCGCAAATTTTGCCATTTCTTCAAGAATGGCTTCTGCAGTAGCAGCATCAACGTGAGCAAGATTTTCGTTGTTTTGCCAGAATTGTTCTGCTTTAAAAACATCATTTAAGATGAATTTCATATCTGCAAGCGGCGCATTATAAATTGGCATGTTCGTTCACCTGTTTATTGTTTGAATCTGTGGACTTGGGGCAATTTGTATCGACATAAAGGGTGGAGAAAATTGACCAAAGTAAAATTATGAGACTATTTATAAAGAAAAAGGACTGCCAATGCTATGACCGTCCTTTCTCTATTTCTGCACTCAAGAGTACAATTTTTTGAATATGTTTTAGATATTCACATTAGAATGCAAAGTGTTCTGCATCCAATGCCATAAGAGGATCTAGGCCACCTGCGATCACTTCTACATGAGAGCGAACGCGCGGTAAGATTTTCTTGAAGTAGAAGCGAGCAGTCGTTACTTTTGCATTGTAGAAATCAACATCTGTTGTTCCTGCAGCTAAAGTTTCTTGTGCAACTAAGGCCATGCGAGCCCATAAATAAGCAAGCGTCACATAACCAGAGAAGTAGAGGTAATCGACTGCAGCAGCACCCACTTCTTCAGGGTTTTGCATTGCTTTCATACCAATCTGCATGGTTAAGTCGCCCCATTCTTTGTTTAGCGCAGCAAGCGGCTCAACAAATTCTTTCATGGCAGCGTTGTCTTTGTTCGCTTCAACAAATTTATGGATGATCTTGGTGAAGTCTTTCAACATTGCACCTTGAGTACCCAATACTTTACGGCCTAACAAGTCAATTGCTTGAATTTCAGTCGTACCTTCGTACAAGCATGAAATACGTGTATCACGTACAATTTGTTCCATACCATGTTCAGAAATGAAGCCGTGGCCACCAAATACTTGAACACCGTGTTTTGCAGATTCAGAACCTGTTTCAGTCAAGAATGCTTTAGCAATTGGAGTTAATAATGACAAGATATTGTCAGAGAACTTACGTTCTTCTTCAGTTGCACCTTGTTCCACGATATCGGCATGGAAAGACAATAAGTAAACCAGAGCACGACCAGCTTCAGCAAATGATTTTTGCGTAAGCAGCATGTTGCGTACTGCAGGGTGCACGATAATTGGATCTGCTTCTTTTTCAGGTGCTTTAGGGCCTGAAAGTGAACGCATTGCCAAACGGTCTTTTGCATAAGCAAGCGCACCTTGGAAAGCACCTTCAGAAGCTGAAAGACCTTGTACAGCAGTACCGATACGTGCAGTGTTCATGAATGTGAACATGCAGTTTAGACCGCGGTTTTCAGGGCCAATCAAGAAGCCTTTTGCGTTATCAAAGTTGATGACACAAGTCGCGTTACCATGGATACCCATTTTGTGTTCAATCGAACCACAACGTACCGCATTGCGCTCACCAATTGAGCCATCAGCATTTACATTGAATTTAGGTACGATGAATAATGAAATACCTTTCGTGCCTTTTGGTGCACCTGGAAGACGAGCAAGTACGATATGGATGATATTTTCAGCCATGTCGTGTTCACCAGCAGAGATAAAGATTTTCTCGCCAGAAATTGCATAGCTACCGTCTGCTTGCGGTTCAGCTTTAGAGCGGATGATACCTAAGTCAGAACCTGCATGAGATTCTGTTAAGCACATGGTACCTGTCCATTCACCTGAAACAAGTTTAGGCAGGTAAGTGTCTTTTTGCTCTTGAGAACCGTGGTGTTCTAAAGTACGTACAGCACCATGAGATAGACCAGGATACATACCCCAAGCCCAGTTCGACGTACCCACCATTTCTGAAATGATGTTACCTAGTGAAACTGGTAGACCTTGACCGCCATACTGTTCTTCAGCAGACAAAGACGGGAAACCGAGTTCGATATATTTTTGATACGCTTCTTTAAAACCAGTTGGTGTTGTTACAACGCCATCATTCCAAGTACAACCTTCACGGTCGCCGACTTGGTTAAGAGGAGAAAGTTCATTTTCACAGAAGTCAGCAGCAGCTTCTAGATATTGGTCAACCAACTCACGACTTACGGTGTCAGAAAATGCAGGCAGTTGTGCATAGTGATCTTCTGCTTTTAAAAGTTCATGCAGAACAAATTGCATATCACGTAAGGGCGCTTTGTATTGTGGCATATCGTTTTCCTCAATACTGGTTTTTACCAGCGTTAGTAATCCTAAATAACATTTGAACGTGTCTTCAATGACACGTATTGGAATGGTTCTAATCGTGCAACATCTTCTTATTGGGTACAAGCATTTCAGGGTGATTTGTTGGTGACTGTAAAGTCAAAGAAATATCCCTTGAAAAAGCTAAGTGCATTGAGTGTAAACGCTTTTAGATGAAAATGAATGACACAAATAGTCAAAAAGCGTAAAAAGATATGTCCAATAAAAAAGGCACTCATGGGAGTGCCTTTTTTACGCAATGATATTGCGATCTAAGTTTGGATTATTTCACTGGGGCTGGCGTCGGGGCAACAGGAGCTTTAGGTTGGAAGCGAACTTCACATTTACCATTGATTTGCTGTTCGCCAACTTTAATGGCAACCGCGCTACCATCAGTCTTACCTTGGCATGCTTTCATAATCGCTTGTTGCTTCGTTTGGCGTTCTGCTAAACGTTGATCAAACTTTTTAGTCAGTTCTGCACGTTTTGCATCAGTCAGTGGCTCACCGCGTTGCATCTGACCACGCATTGGATGATGTTCACCGCGCATTGGTTTGTGTTCACCACGTGCTTTTTTCATGTCTTGACGGTCTGCTTTGAACACCATGGTACATGTACCATCAATATTTTTATCGCCAGCTTTTACTTGAACTGTTGAACCTGTAGCCTTACCATCGCAGGCTTTTTGCATATCAGCAAACACTTGACGTTGCTCGGCACGCATTTGTTTAAAATGTTCACGTTGCTCAGGTGACATACGACGATCGTGATCACCATGATGTTGTTTCATTATACGGCCATGATCGTTATCTTTTGGTGCGGTTGTCGATTGACAGGCAGTTAATGCACCCATGCTCAGTACGCTTGCACCGATTAAAGCCATTTTGGTCATTTGTTTCATAGTCTCTACCCCACCAGATTAGATATTTTTCCGATGGTTAAAGATTAAATAATAAAGATGTAGAAACAATGGAGAGTTTTTTAGTTGCGTGTTCGCTACAATAATGAATATAGAAGAAAAATGAGAGTTCTCTTTTGAAAATACGTCGTATCCCGATTGCCCTACGCTTGTTTCTGACTGTGCTGTTGACGACGCTCGTCATCACAACGGTAAGTCTTGGCGTTTTGCATTGGAATATGCAGCGTAATTTCACCAAATATGTGGCCGATGTCGAGATGCAAAAGCTTGACCATGTCATTGAAAATTTAGCCGATGTGTATACGGTCTATCATGATTGGGGCAATGCGATTCAGGCACAGATTCTGCAAATTGAAGGGCAGGCAGCACCAGATGACTATGATCGTCTCTCTCGGTGGTGGTTACGTCGTCAATATGACATTGCATTGCAGCAGCGCTATTTTCAAGATCATAGTTTGAATGCAGCATCGATGCTGGCAACACCACAGCAAACGGCAGAGCAAAAAATTGAAGAGCTGAAATGGCTGGAACAAAACTTACCATCTGAGTTCCAACCCTTTGAAGGTTTAAAATTTCCTTTAAGTACGAACCAAAATGTATTCCGTCCAAAAGAGTCGAACACAGATGAAAAAGATGAAGATCAATCCTCACAAAGTAACAGTAATAATGGTGGTAAGAAACAATTTATCCAAATGCCTGATCGCTTGGGCTTGAGTTCGCGTTTATCTTTATATGATGCACATCGCCAATTTGTTGTGGGTGAGCCGACAGATGAACAAATCTCTTATCGTCCGATTATGGTGAATAATCAAATCGTGGGATATTTGGGGCTCAAACCTGTACTCGATCAAGATGATGCGATCAGTATTAACTTCTTTAGTAAGCAAAAACGTTATTTATTATTGGTTTATGTGCTTACGTTTATTGCAAGTTTGATTGCAGCATTGTTATTGGCAACATACTTTAAAAAACCGATTCAGCGTTTGTTAATGGGAACACGTGAATTAACCAAGGGTAATTATCAACATCAAGTTGCAGTGAACCGTAATGATGAGCTTGGTGATTTATCGAATGAATTGAATCAGTTGGCCGTAATTCTCGATCAGCATGAAACGTCACGTCGTCAATGGGTGGCTGATACTTCACATGAATTGAAAACGCCATTGGCCGTGTTACAGGCTCAAATTGAGGCGATGCAGGACGGTATTCGTAAGCCAACGCCAGAGCATTTTACTTCGATGCTGAATCAAGTGAGTAGTTTGAAAAAATTGACCAAAGATTTGGCAGATTTGGCACAAGCCGATGCACAACAACTGAATTGTTATTTGACCACGCTCAATCCTTGGGATGTAGTGATCCAAGAGGTTGAAAGCTTTAAGCCGAAGTTTGAGCAAGCAGATTTGAAAATTACCGCAATGGGCGAAGGGACTTCATTACAATTAGATATAGACCGTTTTAAACAGATTATGGTCAACTTATTGGGTAACAGTATTCGTTATACGGAAGCTGGTGGTGAAGTGCATGTCCATACTGAGCAAGATGAAACCCAGTGGACCGTGTATGTTGATGACAGCCCATTTGGTTTAACTGATGAACAGTTGGCACGTATAGGTGAGCGTTTCTATCGTGTGGATGATTCACGTACGCGTGCAACTGGTGGTACAGGATTAGGATTGGCGTTATCCGTAAAAATAGCTAGAGCATTGGGCGGAGAATTGAGTTTTGATCATTCTCCATTGGGCGGTTTGCGTTGCAAATTGACATTTCCCAAACAGATGAAATATTAAAAGGAAGCATGCATGAAACATATCATGTTGGTTGAAGATGAAGTGGAACTTGCACAGCTGGTGCGTGATTATCTAGAGGCTGCAGGCTTTGAAGTCAGCATGTTTCATGATGGGCAAGAAGCCTATGACAGCTTCACACAACGTAAACCGAGTCTGATGATTTTAGACCTGATGGTGCCCCGTATGGATGGCTTAACCATTTGCCGTAAAGTCCGTGAGCAGTCTGATCTGCCGATTATTATGGTGACTGCACGCACTGAAGAAATTGACCGTGTATTGGGGCTTAATATGGGTGCTGACGATTATGTCTGCAAACCGTTTAGTCCGAAAGAATTGGTGGCACGTGTGCAAGCAGTATTACGTCGTTTAGAACGTAAAGCAGAGCCAGAGGTGAATGATTTATTCCGTATGGACAAAGCACAGCAACGCATTTGGTATCAACAAAAAGCGTTGAGCTTAACGCCAACAGAGTTTCGTTTACTAGAGTTGTTTTTAGAGCATGTAGGGCAGGTGTATTCACGTGCGCAATTGCTTGATCATATTAATCCGGACAGTTTTGAAGTGGCTGACCGTGTGATTGATAGTCATATTAAAAATTTACGTCGTAAGATTTCAGATGCAGCGGAAACCGGCAACCGTCATGAGTGGATTCAAGCCGTGTATGGCGTCGGCTACCGTTTTGAATATCCAGAAGATTAAAATAGATTGTAAATACTAAAAGGACAGGCTTCGGCCTGTTTTTTTTTTGCTACGTGTATAGCTAGTTGCATTAATTTTAAATACAAGAAGAACCGAAAGCCATAAAGATATAAAATGCGAAATTTGCGCATTTAATGAAAATTGGTTATTATTGTGCTGGAATATTCACCAGTATGTTTGAGCTGGCAGAGTTCAATGTAGACATAACAATTTTTAAAAATGGAACAGCCAGAGGGCAGAACAGATGAAAAATAGCGCTTTTGTAAAAATAATAATGGTCACGGGTGTCTTGGGTTTAACGGCATGTGGGGGTAGTGATCGTGATGAGACAGGGAGTGTACCGCCAGAGCCAGTTGCCGATGCTATGGTACAAAAAAGTGTAGAAGAGCTGACGCTGTTGGATGTGAATAATCTTGCTTTAAATGCTGCGTCGATTCAGATTTTAAGTGATGAAGAATGGCAGAAAGTACAAGCAGGCAGTCTGAAAATAGCAACGAATACAATTACAGCGGATGATTCTGAGCAGTTCTTTCCACCGATCAATAGTTTACCGACAGCAACTCATTTTAAAGGTCAAAGTTATCTTGCAAATGCTCAAGGCATCGTTAAACTGCCTAAATTGGCTGCAGGCACATATTATGTTTTGGTCACTAAAAATGGACAGTCTGTAGTTTCGGCATTCTTGATCCATCCTAAAAATACCAATAAGAGCATTGTGTTGAATGTGGTTCTCAACTGCTTAGACCAAGACTGTCAGACACTAAGTGATGCACCAGTCAATGATGCAGTGGTCGGAACATTGTCTGGTCAAGTGATTTTTAAAGGGAAACCTTTGGCGAATGCGCAAGTGTCATTGTCTGGCGGTACAGCGACCAATGGCGCATTTGTTAGTGCTTTGACTGATGCCAATGGATATTTCACGCTTTCATTTAATGTATCCAGTGCGCTGCTTGAAGCATTGAAAAATGCCACGCTCACCATTAACGGTGCAGGAATTAATACTATTACGAAAAAAGTTACGGTCATTGCTTCTTCTGCATCGGGCTATCAATTTGAAGTGCTACCTGAAACAGTGTCTGCAGATGCAGTTTGGCGTGAAACTTTTGAAGTGGACTCAGCAACCCGCAATGCATGGACAAGGTCGCAGCCAAGTGTGGCCAATGTTGATTGGCAGTTGCTAAACAAAGGTCACAACATCCGTAATAATCAAGTGAATCAGCGTGTACGCTTAGCACCAAATGACCAAAGTCAAGGCAAGGTGCCTGAGCCACTGCAAGGCAATACTGCGTATTGGTATGGTGACAAAGTAAATGGCAACTTTATTGGCGCTTTAAGTGATTCATCTATGGCTCCAGAGTTTGATGGCGGAACATCTAATACCCACAATATGGGTGAGTTAATCTCACCTGCCATTAATCTAAGCCAGTATCAAGCGCCTTTGAGTTTAAGCTTTAAAACATGGTGGGAAATTGAGTCGGTCAATCCAAATAATCAAGGGTTCGATTTGATGAATATTTTAGTTTCTACCGACGGTGGCAATAGCTTCAAGACTTTGGCTCGATTAAACCCGCTGGCAGATCCGTCCTCTGCATATGAGCGCGCGCCGATTCCATACAGTAATTTAGGCTTTAACCTCGCGCCGGCTACTGTTCAGCAAGAAGCAATTTCATTGGATGAATATGCAGGCAAGGCCAATGTTCAACTGAAATTCCAATTCAAAACGGTCGATCAACTTTATAACGGTTTCCGCGGATGGATGATTGATGATGTGGTGATTCAGAAAAAAGCTGGAACTTTCCCATTATTTGATGGAGCGAGTTTTGATGAAAATTCAGATAGTTTCTCTCAGGACTATAGTGGTGTCGCTGCAAAACAAGCGGGCGTTTTGTTGAAAAGCACGAAGAGTTATGCACGGTGGGCTGACGAGCCACAGCGTAAATAAGCACTTATAGATGTTAATTATCTAAGTTACTGATGTTACGCACGTAAAAGTACTTATGCACTTTTAAAATGATTTTTAAGTCTATTCGACGGAGTCTTACATCTAAGGATTGAATAAAGGGATTAGCCTTCGGCTGGAGGTACTTTTGTTTCGGCAAAAGTACCCAAAACCATTGTCATCCGCAAAACTCGTTCACTACCGTCAAATTATTCAAAGCATCGCAAAAACATTTTTGATTAGAAGTAGTCCTGTCTCAAACACTTGCGGATGACGTTACCGCGTATCGCTGTTTTATTTGAATCAAATTGCACTTCTGGTGTTACTGCGTAACATCAGTAAGTTACATATAAGTGATCAATCACTGCGGATTCGCTTTTAAAACAGCGCTCAATTGGGCGCTGTTTTTATGATGTAGGGCATATTGCTGTGTGATGAAGCCTCAAAAATATTCAATAAAAGTATAAATTTGAAAAAAATAGGCAAAAGATTGTCTTGACCTAAGTTATTTAAACCAATCAATAAAACTTTACATTTGATGCTCATCTGATCTGTAAAAATACCTTTAAGTTAAAATTGTTGGATATCAAGATGTAGTTCTTAGCGGATGCACAGGCTACAATCCACTTTTTTATAAGATGAGAACATGTTGTGAGCAGCGAAATGCCTCAACTGCAGCGCCGATTAAAGAACCGCCATATTCAGCTGATTGCAATGGGTGGCGCAATCGGGACAGGGCTATTTTTAGGCTCTGCGCATATTATTGAGTCGGCTGGACCATCGATAATTCTGGGCTATTTGATTGGTGGTTTGATTGCTTTTCTGATTATGCGCCAGCTAGGCGAGATGATCGTGCAAGAGCCAGTCACAGGTTCATTCAGTCATTTTGCTTTTAAGTATTGGGGCAAATTTGCGGGCTTTTTAACGGGCTGGAACTACTGGATTCTGTATATTTTAGTAGTGATGACCGAGCTGACCGCGATAGGCAAATATATCAATTACTGGTGGCCGCATGTGCCTGCTTGGGTTTCAGTTTTGGTGTTTTTTGCTGTGATTACGCTAGCCAATTTAGCTAATGTCAAACTGTATGCAGAATCTGAATTTTGGCTGTCGATGATTAAGGTTGTGGCGATTGTTGCCATGATTATTTTTGGTATATACCTGCTACTTACAGCAGGCGCAGACTCTACCGCTTCGATTAGTAATTTATGGGTACATGGCGGCTTCTTCCCGCACGGTTTTGAAGGCTTATTCTACATGCTAGCCTTTATGATGTTTGCTTTTGGCGGCATTGAATTGATCAGCATGGCGGCGGCTGAAACTGAAAATCCAGATCAAAACATTCCCAAAGCAGTAAACCAAACCGTAATCCGCGTGTTCTTATTTTATATCTGTTCCTTAGCGGTATTGCTGTCGCTGGTGCCGTGGAATCAGTTGAAACTTGGCGGTTTGGATCATAGTCCTTTTGTGATGATTTTTAATCAGATGGGGATTGATTGGGCGGCACATTTGTTGAACTTTATTATTTTGACTGCATCCGTTTCGGTCTGTAATAGCGGCATGTATGCCAATAGCCGCATGCTGCTGGGCTTGGCAGAACAAGGCAATGCGCCAAAAGCATTTAAGCAGGTGAATAAACACGGTACGCCGATTGCCGCGGTTTTATTTTCTGCTTTGCTGGTTTTTGGCTGTGTACTGCTGAATTATTTCTTGCCTGAAAAAGCATTGAGTTATTTGATTTATATCGTGGTGAGCGCTGCGGTGCTGAATTGGATGCTGATCAGCTTGATTCACCTGAAGTTTAGAAAAGCGATGCAGCAGCAGGGCATACAAACTAAGTTTCCTGCATTATTTGCGCCGTTCACCAACTATTTTGTTTTGTTGTTCATGCTGATGATTTTATACATCATGTGGAATCAGGGCTTTATGCTGTCGGTGCTGATGCAGCCCGTATGGATTTTACTGCTGTATGTGCTGTTTAGAGTGATGCAAGCGAAGAAGGTTTAATACTATGAGGGCTTAGGGACGAGCCTTTTGATATGCAGGCGTTCTTGTTTCGTGCTGTAAAATAATGTCTTTGCTAAATTATTTTGAAAATAAACATATTTATGGAGTGTTCGTATCAATAGCAGTCGTTCCAGTATGCTTTAAATTTATATGGTTTAGGTTAAAGTATTGATATTAATTAAAAACATTAAAAATTTGGTAAGAAGTATATTTTGTGAATATTTTTGAGGGCTGAGTAATTAATTTTTTTTAAATAAATCGGTAAATAATTATGAATATTAAAATTTTAGATTCTCAGCATTTTGATTCAAAAATGAATATGCATTTACAGCAATATTTAATTGAGCATCATTTACCAAAGATAGGTTTTTATCATGTCGTTGCGAAAAGAGATGATACGATTATTGCACTGGGAATGCTTTATTCTAATCATGTCCATCCTCATCGTGATTATATTTTATTTCATGATGTACAAAATGATTTAGAGGCTAATCTATTGATAAAATTGATCAATAATTTAGAGAAAAAATCTAAAACGAGAGGGTTACAACTCATACTCAATTCTAGGAATAATTCTTTATGTGAACATTTTGAGTCACATCGTTTTTATATTGCTAGAACAACTTACTTGATTGAATTAACCGAAATAACTGAAATCTATACAGATATAAAAACAATAAAAACTAAAAAATTAAATCAGATGTCGAAAGTTGAATGGCAAGAATTAAAGAAGTTGTTCCATAAAAACTACAAGCGATTTCATGAAGGTGTTAATGCTTTAGCTCAGGAATTTTCACCTGACCTATTGTTCGAAAATTTAAAAAATATAAATGTAATGGAGTCAACAATTCTTTTAAATCATTGTTCTCAACTATGTGCTTACTTTCTTATTGGTGGTTCAGATGAAAATTCAATTGAAGTTGCATATTTGGGAGGGATTGATGAAGATCATATGGAAGACTATCTGTTTTTCTTCCAAAATGAATTGAGAACATTACTTAAGAAATATAAAGCTGTTTATTTTGAAGCTGATGATTCGGATGATTATTTTTCTGCATTAATGCAAAAAATAAACTGTGATTTATCGGACTCTTACTACACATTGATTAAAGACTTAGGTGAGTAGAGGGTCATTTTTCTAATTTAACTTTTAGTCTAATGATTGAAACTCTTATTTTCAAATGACTGTTATACGAAATAAAGTAGTCTAGGCTTTAATTTTTAATAATTTAAAAAATTAACTGTGTAATATCAAATTCGGAATCTCGTATAGATTGCAATATGTTAATTTTAGGAAATCTTAATTTCAAAAATTACTTATGTTCAAAGTTTTAATGCTAGTTGTCGCTTTCGTTTCAACTTCTATCAATAATTTATCATATGCAGAGACCAATACATTGAACGCAAATAAAGTTTTAGAGCCATTTATATTTGAAATTGGTTCTAATTTTTCAGATATTCAAAGCAAATTTAGCTTAGAAGTAAGGAATTCAGGAGTAAATTTCATTAAAGAATCAAAATGGTATAAATTAAACACTCCAGTAGGATTTATTTTTCTTCAAGAATGGCAAGGCAAACTTCATTGTATTGCTTATGAGATTGATACAGATAATATAGAAATAAAAAAGGAATTAATTAATTATCTTTTTGAAAAATATAAAAATAATTTTGAATGGATAGGTAGGGTTGATAATGGATTTTATATTTCATATGAATCATCTAATGATTCTATCCAAGGAATTTATGCTTATTCATTAGGAACAACTATTTCTTTTACTAGTAATGAAATTAGAAAAGCTGAAACAAAGATTCGATTTCCAAATCTTTAATTTATGAAACCAGTTGTTGAACATAATGGCGATTACACGAAATTAAAAAAATAATCTGATCGAAAGGGAAGTGTTATCTAAACACTTCTCAGCAATTCAATCCTCTGCCGTTGTCCTTTCTTTAACTTCGACACCACCAATTCATAAGAATTTAGCACCAAATCCTGCAGCAGTTCTTCTTCCAATTCTTCATCTGCAAATACAGAAATCCAATGCTGCTTATTCATATGCCAGCCTGCACGAATAAAGGGATAAATATCTCTAAGCATTGAGCCATTGTCTGGCAGCACTTTTAAATTGATGACTGCTTTGCCTTCTAAATGAAAACTCAGCATAAAAACCTTATCCATCACCTTAAACACATCACAGCCTTCACCAAATGGCTGGCTGCACGTGGTTTCAGGCAGGGCTAAGGCCGTCTTAGCTGCTACAGCATGTAATGCAATCATAAGGGATAACCAAAATAAGCCTGAGCGTTAAAGCCTAAGGATGAATATGAATAACGGTATCATTATTTACCAATTGCCAAATTTCATCCATATCAATATTACGCACTGCAATACAGCCCCAAGTCCAATCTTTTTGTGGGAAATAAGTCATCAGTTGTGGTGCAGCTTTCATTTGTAAACTGGTCGCCGAACCATGAATCATAATGTCACCACCTGCAGAAACCCCTAAATCTTTAGCTTTCTGTTTATCGGTCGCATTGGGGTAAGAGATATGCAAGGACTTATAAAATGAACTTTGCGGATTGCGCCAATCAATCATATAGCTGCCTTCAGGCGTTTTGCCATCACCTTCTTGAACTTTATGTCCAAGCGGAGTAAAACCCAAACGGATTGGGTAACGCTGAATGACTTGATCCTGATGTTTTAATTCCAAATAACGCTGAGCTTTATATACATGAATATTGTCGATCGGCGTTTGTATGCGAATTTTTTGAATTTGCAAGTCGCTTAATTCAGGTGGAAAGACCAGTGCATTGGCAGGTGTAGGTAGATATTTTTCAAATTTTTGATAGGCAAAGCAGGCAGCGACAATACAGACGAGGATAGCGAAACTAAAAATAGCGATACGTTTTCTTGTCATTATTTTTTAGAGGATGGACGGCATTACAGTCCATCCATTTCGGTATTGTGGATAATGTCTAAATTATCCACAATTTTGCTTCGATTGATGCATAAATTTGTGGATAAATGTTTAAGACGAGCAGCTCACCATCACTTCAGGCACATCACTTGGCAAGGGGCCTAAATCTTCTGTTGTTTCCAGTTCAGGCTGTTTCAGATAAGGCTGGCTTAGTAATGTAAATAAGCGTTCAACTTCAGAAAAATCATTACGCTCTGCCAGTTCAATCGCCTTTTGCGCCATATGATTTCGCAAAATATATTGCGGGTTGGCCTGTGCCATTTCAGTATCAAGTTCAGTCGTATCTTGATTCGCACGGATGCTTTCGTATTGTGTTAAGAAACTTTCAAAGGCGCGGCGGTCAAGGCAGTCATCTTTAATGGCTTCATATTCATGATTTTGCAGACGGATAAAGCTTTGCGTGTAATCCAGCTGTTCGTTTTGCAGAATGCGTAAAAAGGCCATCGCGCAGTCGAAGCTGTCTTTATGAAAACTTGGTAGGCCCATTTTCTGAGCTAAGCCCATTTTATAATGTTCCAAGAAGGTCAGTTCAAAATGCTCTAAGCATTTGGCTAGATCGTCTTTCCACTGTTCTTTGTCATAGTCAGCAGGGCAGAGCGGCACTAAATTGTTCAGCCATTGCCAGAGATTCCAATGCCCGATACTTGGCTGCTGCTGATAGGTATAGCGGCCTTGGTAATCCGAATGGTTGTTGATCCAGTTTGGACGGAAGCGCTCCATAAAGCCATAAGGACCAAAATCTAGCGTTGAACCGGTAATATTCAGGTTGTCAGTATTCATCACGCCATGTGCGAAACCAATTAGCTGCCATTTGGCAATCATCACTGCGGTACGCTGAATGACTTGAGTGGCAAAAGCCAAAATGGGCTGTTCAGCATCCAAGCATTCAGGGTAGTGCCATTCAATGCATTTTTGCGAGAATTCAGGCAGTAAATCACCCTGATATTGATTGATCCATTCAAAATGTCCCAATCGGATATGACAGTCAGATGTACGCAGCATCATCGCGCCGAGCTCGAGTTTTTCGCGCTGTACACCTTGCTCAGAACTGGTAAAACCCACCGCATTGCTGGATGCAACACCTAAGCTGTTCAGCGCATGTCCTGCCAAATATTCACGAATAGTCGAGCGCAATACTGCACGACCATCGCCCATGCGTGAGTAAGGGGTCGAGCCGGCGCCTTTAAGGTGCAGGTCAATGGTTTGCCCATGTTTATCGATGATTTGCCCAATCAATAAGCCGCGTCCATCGCCCAATTGGCCGGCCCATTGTCCAAACTGGTGACCTGCATAGACCATGGCCAAAGGTTCAAATTCAGCAAAGGTTTTTTGACCGCTGCAGATTTTAACCCACGCAGCTTGATCTTCTGCCGACCATTGCAGCTCATCTGCAAGAGCCGCATTAAAATGCCCAGCTTTTGCGCCTTTTAGAGGAACAGGTTGCTGATGATGGTACAGGCGAGGTGGCAGGGTGTTATAGCGGGCATTGAACAGCATAATGATCTTTAAAAATTCAAATTATGTTTAAACTATAGCAAAGACCAGATAGAAAAACTGTAGCTTAAAATCAATAAAGCCTCCACAAGGGAGGCTTTATCATTTGAGGAGCTTTAAAACAGTTAAGCGGTTTTCTTTTTCAAATTACGCATCAATTGATTCAGTGTTTCACGGTGCTGTGACAAACGCTGTTCAACTTGTAGGAATTCAAGTTTGAGTTTGTCATCCATCTGATGAATTTTTTCAGCAACTGCTGTTTTCTTCGCTTGAATTTCCTGTTCTTTTAATTTTGCCCAGTCATTCAAAGTTTGCGAAAACGCATCATATTCTTGAGAAATACGTTGCTTAGCGGTCGCAATATCATCGGTCATGTTGAGACCATAGATCGCAAGGTCTTGTTCCGCATACTTGAACTTCATAGCCAACTCAGCTTTTTTAATATTAAAGCTAGGAATACGGCGTAAATTTTTGGCAAGGCCTAATTTAGAGCAGCTCCAAATCAACCATTTTGTTGGATCGTATTGCCACCATTTCACACCATTACGGTAGTCGTATTGGAAAATATGGTGATAGTTATGATAACCCTCACCCCAAGTAGCAATAGCTAACCAGAAGTTATCACGCGCGGTATTTTCGTCAGTATATGGACGTTTACCCCACATGTGGCACAGTGAGTTAATAAAGAACGTCACATGATGGCTCAAGATTAGACGCATTAAACCGCCCAATAATAGAACGCCCCACATATCGCCTACAGCCCAACCAATTGGCACTAAAATCGCTGCATGTACAGCAATCACCAATGGAATGTAGTATTTATCTTGGAACAAAACGACTTTATCTTTTAAAAGATCTGGCGCGTTTTTGTAGTTCGGTTCTGCTGCTGGATAATCACGAAGCATCCACCCGATATGGGCATACCAGAAACCACGATTAATCGAGTATGGATCTTGGTCAATATCGTCTACATGACGGTGATGTGTACGGTGACCTGAAGCCCAGAACAAAATACTGTTCTGAACAGCAAAAGTACCCATGAGCATTAAAATGATTTTTAAAGGCAAGGTTGCTTCATAAGCACGGTGTGCCCATAAGCGGTGATAACCTGCGGTAATACCTAAACTGCTGACACCCAGTAAAACAAACATACTGATCCAAGCAGCGGCACTAAAATCATGATTAATGGCATATAACGGAATTGCAATAACTGCGACAATAGGTAAAAACACCAATGCAAAAATAGCAATCCAGTTCATTGGGGCTTTGGGTAGGGGAGCATTCATCTCCAACAGCACTCCTGAAACCTTGGGAGGTATAGATAGGACAAATCCCATTAATTTTTTAAGGGATTTTAAACGTACAGAATAGTAGCACGGGAAAACCCGTTTTCACCACTGTTATTGTACAGTTGTATTGTTCTAAACAGTAACATAATACGACTGAAGTTATTTGACTTTTTGTGGGGTAAAAAAGATGCTAAAAAAACAGCAAAATCGTCAAAATAATCCGCAGCTTTTGGTCAAACACTGTATCTGGGGCGGCTTTCTGATCAGTTGTCTGGGACTCATGGCCTGTCAAAGTTCTCCGACGCAGAAGGTGACTACAAAGTCACAAGGGGAGTCACATGGCAACAGCGTTGAACAGCCATTAAAAGTCATTCGCGTGAATGATGGGGTACAAGATATTCCGTGGACGATTGTGCAAATTGCAGGGCAAAAAGCCAAGTTCTTTCATCATCAACCTTATTTGCAGTTCAGTTCACAATTTCGCCAAATTCAAGGTAATACAGGATGTAATAACATCAGTGGCACTTATGTGATTGATACCTTAAAACACAGCATTGATTTGAATGCGCGAGCAGGCTATTTCAGTTGTGATTCGGCTTTGGCTCAAGAGGCTGAACTTTCAGATGCATTGCAATCCGCAACACGGTTTCAAATTCAAGCGAAACAGATGACGATGCAAAACAGTCGGGGTCAAACTGTGTTGGTTTTAGAACGAAAATAAATAAGTTGAGAAAGCCACGTGTTGATCGAGAAGTACATTACACAAATCTAGGGGAATAAAGCAGCATTAAAAATGCTGCATCATCAATTTAGGATAGTCGGTAATTAAGCCGTTAATGCCCCAATCTTTAAGCTGTTTAGCACGATCAACGTCGTTGACAGTCCACACGCTCACATTTAATTTTGCCTGCTGTGTGGCCTGAATAATGTCTGAATTGGCGAGTTGGTTCATCCAACCAATTTGAATACAACCCAATTCGAGTGCTTGTTCAATCGCTTTAAATTTCACGTCCGTTTCAACCAGTAGCCCGCGTTTGAAGCTAGATTTTTTCTGTTGCAAAGCAAGATGAATTTTAGGGTCAAAACTGGTAATCACAGCGGAATGTTCAAAGCCTTGAAGTTGTTGTTCTAATGTTTCAGTCAGCGCTTCAGCTTCAGCTTGTGTCTTCACCGCTTTCACTTCAACTTCAATATGATCGAAGTTATGAATAATTTTAAGCGTTTGTTCGAGCATAGGCGTCGGTTCAACTTTGTTCCATTCTGACCAAGTCACAGCATGGTTATAGGGTTCTAGTTCAGAACTTTCGCATTCATATAGATGTTTATCTTGACCTGCCGTTCGCATAAATTGGTCATCATGCATGATCACTAGGGCACGATCTTTCAGTTGCCGAACGTCAAATTCGACAGCACGAATCCCTAAATCTTGAATATATTGAAAACCGCCAAGGGTGTTTTCAGGTGCTTCGCCACGAGCGCCACGGTGTCCGATTATGCGCATAAAGGGCCTGCAAAATTGAAAGATAAAAACATAGTGTCCTGTAAGCATGACAGGGAGATGACACTATTATTTTGAGCCGATCATTTTGAATTACAAGAATGATCGGACGAAATGTTTCAATTTATTTCAATGTAAAATAGACTTTTAATTGGTCAAAGGATTTGAGCAATTCTTGAATCCAAAACTTATTGATCAATCGTGTCATTAATATTTTTCTGCCACAGCACCTCAGAACCACCTTCAGCGCGTTGTAATGTACGCGATGCGACAAATAACCAGTCAGAGAGTCGGTTAAGTAGCTGCAATGACGGCGCTTGAATGTTCTGGTCACGGTTATGTACAGCCATTAAACGACGTTCTGCACGGCGGCAAACTGCACGAGCTTGATGGGCAAAGCTGCACACCAATGTTCCTGATGGCAGGATAAAGTCTTTGAGCATTGGCAGCGCTTCATTCATACGGTCAATGTCATTTTCCAAAAACTCAATTGACACAGGTTGTACCAAGTTGAAGTTTGGAATGCAGACTTCACCGCCAAGGTCGAATAACCAATGCTGAATCAGGCTGAGGGATTTATCCCAAGTCGCTTTGTCTTCAATACTGCTAAGTGCGATGTGCGAACGCAGAATACCAATGCTTGAATTGAGTTCATCGACATCGCCTAAGGCTTCAATGCGTAAATCATCCTTAGCAATACGTGATCCGTCGCCTAAACCTGTCGTTCCTGAATCGCCTGTGCGGGTATAAATTTTACTTAAACGGTGGCCCATTTTAATTGTCCATTTTTTGATTAAAAGTTGAATAAAGTGATGTGTATTAATATTTAACAGTGACGCCGATAGAGGCTAAACGCCCGCCATTTAAATAGAATTTGCCGTCGAAATTGCCAGCAGAAGCCGTTTTATATTGAACATCGCCGACATTTTGAATATTGCCAAAGAAGCGCAGTTGCTCGTTGGGTTGGTAATAACTATTGAAATCAATCTGAGCATGTCCAGGGATCACATCCTCATCATAATTACTGCTGTCTGAATGGCTGTTCGCACTCAGCGTTGTTGACAGCCCATAATGTTCATCAGCCCAACCAGCTGACAATGCCAGTTTTTGACGTGGGCGGCGGCTCAAATCCAAACCTGTTTTATCATTTTTTGCTTGATTGTAGCTATAACTGGCCTTTGTAAAAAATGCCTCATTGCTCCAATTCACATAGACTTCTGAACCTTGAATGGTCACTGCATCAATATTGGCAAACTTCCAGTTATTGTTGGGATCAGAATCAATAAGGTTATCAATTTCAGTTCTGTAGATAGACAAACCAGTTTTTAGTTGTGGTGTCATTTGTAGGTCTAGCCCAATTTCATAGGATTGACTTTCTTCGGGTTTTAAGTCAGGGTTTGCATAGTCGCCATAATATAAGTCGTTCATGGTTGGCGCTTTAAATGCTGTACCAATATTGGCATAGCTACTAAACAACGGCGTGAAAAAATAACGCGCAGCAACTTGTCCGACCGTGTGTTGACCATATTTTTCATGGTCTTCACGACGAATACCCGCTTGAGTTTTTAATTTATCAGTTTGATATTGGTGCTGTAGATAATAACCCGTACTGTTTAAGTCTTGATGAAAAGACTCTGCAGTTTTTAGCGTTGATGTTTCTAGCTGCCGATGGGTAATGCCTGCAATGATGTTCTGAGACGGCGTCATTTGCTGTTTTGCGGTCAGTTCATATTCAGTGGATTCATAATGGGTCTGTTCAAAGATTTTGAGCTGTTCCAACTCATCTTTAAAATAAGACACGCGAGCATTCAGGGTCAGCTGATCTGTGGGGTTGAAGCGTGACTTCAGGGTTGCAATTTGATTTTTAAAATCTTGCGACTTTTGCTCATATTGCAGTGAATTCCAGCTGTATTGCTCATATTGAGCATTACCTTGGTTTTCAGAATAATCCAATGAAGTGCCAAAGCGTGTTTCTTCATAGCCAAATTTGGCAGACACGCCTTTTTGATTAAAGCTAGAAGCTCTGGCATTTTCATGTTCATGAATCAGTGTGCCGTCGGTTTCTAAACGCTGTCCACGAATTTGCGCATAAAAACCTTGCTTGGCTAGGTCTACCCCGACAGTACTTTTATAGGTTTGATTTTCACCTATTTCAGCGCTGATAAAAGCTGCATTTTTTTCAGGGGTTTTGCTAATGATTTGTACAACACCACCAATGGCATTGGTGCCATAAAGGACAGATGCTGGGCCTTTTAAAACCTCAATCTGCTTAATGTCTGTGGTATCTATAAAATTATTTGGCGCTAAACCGCTGGCATCATTATTTAAACGGACACCGTCACGCAATACCAAAGTGTGGTCTGACTCTGTGCCACGTAAAAAAAATGAAGCTTGTTGTCCATAGCCACCCAGCTGCACCATATTGATAGAAGCATCACTCATTAATAAATGTGGAAATGATGCAATTGGTGATTGATCTATGAGCGACTCATCAATAATGGAAATACGTGCTGGCACATTTTCTAATTTTTCTTGTGAGCGTGTTGCCGTGACGACAATGGTGTCCAATTTAGGTTGTGCAATGGAATCTGCTGCAACAGATATTTGGGAGCTAAAAATACAAAGGGCAGATATGCCAGCTGCAAGAGCAGTCGGCTGAAAAGGAAAAGGCATACAAAGCTCCATGCATTTACCCCACGTAAATGATTGAGTGATAGAACACAGTCGGCAGGTATCGGACTGGCAAGGCATTGCTTGCACACCGTTGCGGGGGCAGTGTTGTGGAAACTTCCCATGCCAACTGTTGTGAATGGCTTAAGTATAGAGAACTCCGATTTATCGAACAATCGAAACTATGGGGTATTTGAAGATAGGTACATATACAGCTTGACTTGCTGTGGAGCAGAAATTAATCTGCCTGCGCTTCAGGTGCTTCCTTAATTGAGAAGTGAAACTGGGAAGTCAGTCTAAACATTGAAAAGTGATTTGAATCTGACACTGCCCCCGCAACGGTGAATAGGCTTTATTTCGATAAATCCTTAAGTCCGGAGACCGGCCTGATGCAGACCTATACATAATGCGGCGGGAGTTATAGCGGGATTGCATCATTGCGCCAATATTGGCCTTGCATTGCTGACCCTGAATCCCCCTGCGTTATCCATTTTATTATTCGCACGGGCGGTGCGATCGGGGAATACAGCATGCATTCTTTTTCTAAGACTCTTATCGGGTCACTTTTTGTTTTATCTCCACTTTCTGCTGCGATGGCAGCAGACCAAGTTTATCAACTTCCAGTGATTACCAACACGGTTGCCAATATTGTTGAGCAAGACGCACAAAAAACTTTGGCAGCAGTCACAGTCATTAATCGTGAAGAAATTGAGCGCAAGCAATTTAATTCATTACAAGACTTATTACGTACTGTGCCGAGCGTAACGTATAGCAATACTGGCGGTTTAGGTAAAGTTACGAGTGTTTCAATTCGGGGTACAGGCAATCGCCATGCATTAGTCTTGGTGGATGGTCAAAAGGTAGGTTCAGCAACGCTTGGTGAAACGGCTTTTGAACACCTCCCAATTGATCAGATTGAGCGTGTTGAAGTTCTGCGTGGTCCGCGTTCAAGCTTATATGGTTCAGAAGCGATTGGCGGTGTAATTCAAATCTTTACACGTAAAGGCACGCAAAATGGAATAAAACCATTTGCATCATTAACCTACGGTTCGCATGAAACGTATCAAGGGAATGTTGGTTTAAATATTCGCCAAAATGATACTTGGGCAACACTGAATGTTGCAGGAACAAAAACTCAAGGCATTGATGCGACAAATATTGCTGAGCCTTATGACCTTGATAAAGATGGCTATGAAAACAAGTCAGCATCTTTACGTATGGGGCATAAATTCAATGATCAATTTGATGTTGATGCAAGTGTCTTAGTCGTTGACGGTGAAAATGAATATGATAATAGGGATGACTGGGGTTCTCCTTATATTGATGCAAAAAATGTGCATAGTAAAATCGAGCAACATGTTTACAGCATTGGTGCTACCTATAAGCCTTTTGATATATGGACAACACAAGTCAAGTTAGGTCGCTCTGAAGACAAGTTAGATAGCCGAGATGGTTATCCATCAGTGATTAATACTCAGCGTGACAGCTTATCTTGGCTGAATACACTGTACTTGAATGAACAAAATACCTTGATGCTCGGCTTTGATTATCAGAATGATGAAGTATCAGGCACGCAAGCGTATGCAGTTAAAGAGCGTGATAACAAAGCTTACTTTGCGCAATATCTAGGTTCATTTGGTAACTTCGATGTGCAAGGTGCAGTCCGTCAGGATGATAACGAGCAGTTTGGTAATCATACGACTGGAAGCGCAACTTTAGGATATCGCTTCAATGATGCAGTGCAAACTTATGTCAGCTATGGCAATGCATTCAAAGCCCCGACATTCAATGATTTGTATTGGCCAGGAAGTGAAAGCCCGACATTAGTTCCAGAAGAGTCTGAAAACTATGAAGTTGGTTTCAAAGGTGTGGTGAGCAATGTTCAATGGGAGCTAAACGCTTTCTATAATGAAATTGAAAATATGATCGCATGGGCACCAAATGCATCTTGGAATTATGTTCCAAGCAATATAGATAAGGCAAAAATCAAAGGTGCTGAACTATCACTCATTCAGCAGTTGAATAATTTTCTTTGGAATATCAATTATACCTACCAAGAGCCTGAAAATGAGACAGCAGGATCAAATGGCAAGCAACTGGTCTTAAAGCCAAAGCAAATTTTTAATGCTTCTGCAGATTATACAATGGATAAATGGAGTATCGGTGCTTCAGTTCATGCCGAAGATAAGCGTTATACCAATGCTGCAAATACTGATGAGTTGGGCTCATTTGCCACAGTAGATACGCGAGTAACTTATCAAGCAACGCCTGAATTTAGTGTTCAAGCCAAGCTTGCCAATATGTTTGATAAAGAATATTCGACAAACTACAGCAATAGCACTTTATATAACCAAGATGGCCGTACTGCTTGGGTAACTTTACGTTATGCGATGAAATAATTGATTCAATAATTCAAAAAGCCCTGATCATTCAGGGCTTTTTATTTTTGCGCAGCAATCATGCTGAAAATCCACGCAATGCATGAAAATTGCATTACAATGATTCGCCTTCATATTCATAGATAGGCTATGAATAGGGCGGAGTTAGAGCCAAAACAACATGCGAACCCGTGCCAAAATCTGCGGAATTACACGTATTCAAGATATTCAATCTGTCGTCCAAGCTGGCGTAGATGCGATCGGATTTGTATTCTTTGCGCCAAGTCCGCGCAGTGTAACGGCAGTGCAGGCTGCTGAACTGATTCAGCATGTGCCGCCGTATGTGCAGACCGTCGGTTTATTCGTGAATGCATCGGCTGCAGACATACAGGATATTTTAAAAAATTCGCCTGTAGACATCCTGCAGTTTCATGGTGATGAAAGCCCTGAACAGTGCCAAACGATTGCGCAGTCCGTTGGGCGCCGCTGGTATAAAGCCATTCAGATGAAACCTGAACTGGATGTGATTGCCGAAATCCAAGCCTTTCAACAGGCTGGGGCAAGCGCCGTACTATTGGATGCATGGCATCCAGAACTGAAAGGCGGTACAGGGCATAGCTTTGACTGGGCACAGTTCCCAAAACTCGATATTCCTTTAATTTTGGCAGGCGGTTTAACTCCGACCAATATTGAAGATGCGATTCAGACCACAGGCGCTTACGCCGTAGATGTGAGTGGTGGTGTAGAATCGGCAAAAGGTATTAAAGACCAACAACTCATAGAACGCTTTATGCAAGGAGTCCATCGTGGATCAGCAAAATAAGATTGACTATACCCAATTCCCTGACGCACAAGGGCATTTCGGTATTCATGGCGGGCGTTTTGTGTCAGAAACTCTAATGGCAGCACTTAAGGACTTAGAAAAGCTCTATTTCCGCATGAAAGATGATGCCCAGTTTTTGGCAGAATTCGACCGTGACTTGGCGTATTACGTCGGTCGTCCTAGTCCTTTGTATTATGCTGAACGATGGTCGAAAGAGTTGGGTGGTGCGCAAATTTATTTAAAACGTGAAGACCTGAACCATACAGGTTCACATAAAGTGAATAACACCATTGGTCAGGCTTTGCTGGCTAAGCTTTCAGGTAAAAAACGTATTATTGCGGAAACTGGCGCAGGTCAGCACGGTGTAGCAACGGCAACAATTGCAGCGCGTTTAGGCCTTGAATGCGTAGTGTTCATGGGTGCAGAAGACGTAAAACGTCAAGCGATGAACGTATACCGTATGCGTTTGCTTGGCGCGACAGTTGTACCTGTAGAAAGCGGTTCAAAAACATTGAAAGATGCCATGAACGAAGCGATGCGTGACTGGGTAACCAATGTTGATTCAACTTATTATGTGATTGGTACCGTTGCAGGTCCGCATCCGTATCCGCAATTGGTTCGTGATTTCCAATCGATTATTGGTCGTGAAGCGCGTAAACAAATTCAGGAACAAGCTGGCCGTTTACCAGATGCGCTTGTTGCA
Organism: Acinetobacter sp. YH12045; assembly: GCF_013419925.1. Lineage (NCBI taxonomy): Bacteria > Pseudomonadati > Pseudomonadota > Gammaproteobacteria > Moraxellales > Moraxellaceae > Acinetobacter > Acinetobacter sp. YH12045. Next base: position 52,672 of record NZ_VOZE01000012.1, read on the forward strand.
TGTGTAGGCGGCGGTTCAAATGCAATGGGCTTATTCTATCCATTCTTAAATGATGAAGATGTGAAAATGTACGGTGTTGAAGCTGCAGGCTACGGCATTGAAACGGGCAAGCATTCTGCACCATTAAACGCAGGTCATGTCGGTGTACTTCACGGTAACCGTACGTACTTGATGTCGGATGATCAAGGTCAAATCATTGAAACACATTCAATCTCTGCAGGCCTGGACTACCCAGGTGTAGGCCCTGAGCACAGTTTCCTCAAAGATATGCACCGTGTGAACTATGTGCCAATCAATGACACTGAAGCGCTACAAGGCTTCCGTGATTTAACCCAAATTGAAGGTATTATCCCTGCATTGGAAAGCTCACATGCGATGGCTTATGTGACGAAACTTGCACCGACCATGGACAAAGACCAAATCATTATTGCGACTGTATCAGGCCGTGGCGATAAAGATTTAATGACCGTTGCCCGCATTGATGGCGTGGAAATGGTTGAGATGTAAACTCCTTTAAGCCTCTCCCTTTGGGATGAGAATCTCGGAATATATTCTGAGTTCGCAAGTGGAGAGGGTGAATTAAAAATCGCGCAGAAGCAATTCCGCGCGATTTTTTTTGGGCTGAAAATTTTATTGAGGCAAATCTCTACAAAACAGATGCAGAATAAAGGTGTGAAATAAATCACAATACTGCGCAAATTTTATTGCTTTAGAAAGACTTTATAACAATGACGTTTACCCAATTGGTTCGTGCAGAATCCTTTCCAACCCATATTTCTTGGCAATGGCGTGATACTTTTGCGCTGTGTATTCTTCCGCTGATCTTGCTCAATAGTTATGTCTTAGACCAATTTTTTGGTGTTTCGGCTCAGGTTGCTTTGGGTGATTCGATCTTTCGCGGTATTTTATTTATTGCCGTATGTTGGCTCTATAAAATGATGCTGTATATACACTGGCAAAAGTATAAACAGGCTTTTTGGCGCTCAAGCCTGTTGGTGGTTGTCGGTGCAGTCGTCTTACAAGTGGTGATTTCTTTTACACGCAGTCTGTTGCCCGTTGGTGAGAGCATTGAAAAAGAATCAACTATTGATCCGAATACGATTGCGTTTTTTAGCTTGCTGATCATCAGCCTTGGGCCATTATTTACCGCTTTGCTTGAAGATATTATTTTCCGCTATACCTTGCTGCAAAAGCTTTTTGTACAGCCGTGGCTATGGCGAGTGATTTTGGTCTTACTGAACTCAATCTTATTCGGCTTGATTCATTATCATAATTTTGATGGCGATTTGATTGCGACCATCAGTTTTATGGCGGCAGGTCTATTTCTCAACCTGATCTATTTGTGGACGCGTAACATTTGGCATGTCTTACTCATTCATTTCGTCAACAATGCAGTACTCTCTTTAGGCGGCGTGATTTTATTGAAATTACTTCAGCCCTATGTGGGCAGTTGAAGTCAAAAATATGGGGGGAGATTGTGTCCAGTTTATTTATGGTGATGCTCGGCGGACGCCATCCAAGAGCAAATATCGAAGTGCATGATGTCATTCTTGCAGTGGGTAACACATTAGAAGAGGTTTATCCACAACTGAGAACGGCATGGTTTGGTGAGCAAAAAGGCTTACATATTGATGCTTGGGCACAAGTACATACAGTCAGCACTGAAAATCGGCATTATCGCATCCAATTTTGTGATGCCGCGCCCCGAGCTGAAGATGAAAAATTATGGCTGATTAATCTCGGGGGATATGATGCCCGCGAATTTGGTGAATTACATCGTTATGTTTTGGTGACAGGACAAAATGCCAGCGTTGCAAAACAACGGGGCAAAGCTTTTTTTGAGTCACATTGGCAAAAACAACATACCGACCGAACCCTAGATGTCGATGATTGTATTGCGATTGATCATGTCTACGGGCGCTATATCGAATTGGTTGAAACGCCGTATAGCCAGCAAAATTCATGGAAAAATGATTACATCTTAATAAATGAACATTTGTGATGATTAAGAGCTGAAATGTCAGCTTTTATATTTTTTTGTGATATTCGCCTGAAATCAGATGGATTGTCTTTTCAGGCGTTAAATAATAGGCATAATAACATTCAGGATTTAGACCTTAAACCTCAATGGAATGGCGTATATGGATTTAATACGGCCGAATGGACAGCCGCATTATGGGCGTTTTAGTGAACTTCCCAATCGCATCGATTTAAGTAAGTATGAATATAAGACACCGTATGGAAAACGACTTGAAGGTTGGCGTAAGCGTTTAAAATATAAAAAATTTAAATTTTGTTGTATTCAGCATGAACATTATACGATTGGTCTAGCGATCGCCGATATCGCGTGGGCGGGGCACGGTTTTGTCTATGTGTATGATCATATTACGAATGAAGTGTTGGAATGGAATTCGATTAATTTCCTATCACGCAATACCGTTTTAGATGAACAACCTTTATTTAATCAAAGTCATTTTATCAAGTCAGGGATTCAACTGGACATTCAGCATGCCAATGGTGTGCGATACATTCAAATGTCGAAACATGGCGAACTCAAACTGAGCGCTCGAGTGTTTTGTGCGGGGACTGATCCGCTGAGTATGTGTAGCCCCACAGGGATTAATGGTTGGACCTATACTCAAAAATTGACGACGTTAGGGTGTGAAGGTTTTTTTATCAATAAGCAAGGCAAGACCATTCAATTCCATGACCGGACATTGGTGTCTTTAGATGATACCTGTGGTTTTCTTCGTCCTGAAACCGCATGGTTTTGGCTGTCGTGTAACTTTTGGGATAGTCAAAATCGACGCGTTGGGATCAATCTTGCCTCTGGTGTAAATGAAAGCTTTGGCAATGAAAATTGCCTGTGGGTCAATGGACATTTGTATCCCATGTCTGATGTGCTGTTTCAGCAACAAGGCGATAATCAATGGAATATTAGTTCATTAGATAACAGCTTAAATTTGATCGTCACCACAGGTTGGCGGCGCTATGAAAACCTGAATTTAAGATTGGTCGGTAGTCAGTTCAGTCAATGGCAGGCAAAAATTAGCGGTACAATTCAACGTGATGGCGAAGAAATTGTATTCTTAAATGAATATGGTTTGCTTGAGCAGCACTATGCCAAATGGTGAGTCTAAGCCAATAAAAAAGCCGCAATCGATGCGGCTTTTTTATTCAGTTGTTATTTTGCAGCTTGCCAAAACACTTCCGCAGCTTGAATTGGATCATTGGTTTCTTCATAAGTTTTTAACCAAAGATCATAATTTTGCACAATGGGATGCTGACTCGGATGGAAGTCTTTTTTAAACCAATCTCGATATGGCTTGCTCATACGGGTCAGGGTGCCATTTTTACCAAAGAACCACGGTAAGCCTTTCATATTTAATTTTAAACGTTCAGTGAAACTGAAGCCGTCATGTTTCAGCATCACATTGGCACGGTATAAGGTAAAGCCGAGCATCAATCCACTGGTCCAGACCAAAGTAAATTTCTTTAAATTTTCATCGACCTTAGCCACATCTTTCATCACATCAAAAGCCACATCGCGATGTTCCATTTCTTCTATCGCATGCCAAATAAATAATGCACGGACATAAGGATGCGCAGATTCTAGTACGGACTTTTGGCTACAGAACGTTTCAGCCATCAGCGCAGTCAAATGCTCGGCAGAAGCCGTCATGGCAATGTTGTATTCAGGTGAGCGCTTGCTCAGTTCAAATTTAAAAATTTTATTTAGACGTTTAATGAACGCATCGACAGGCATGCCTTGTTGTTTCATTAACATGTTCATTTTGTCATGCGCCATACCATGCTGTGCTTCTTGACGAATAAAGTCAGCGACACGTTGCTTTAAATCAGGGTCTTGAATTTGACTGCGGAACAGACGTACAGATTCAATGAAATAGCGCTCGCCATCAGGAAAGGTTAGGCTCAAGGCATCAAACATACGTGTTAAAAAGGGGTCTCCGCCAAACCAATAGCGCGGGATTTCTTCTAACTTAAAATTCAGCTTTGTGCGAACAATGGGTTCGACTTGATATTTGACGATAGCATTCATGATATTTTTTCTGTGCGAGTCGTATTGATTGCAGTATGTCGGAGAAATTGCACTTTGTTTTGACAGATATTGCCAATTTTCATACATTTTACGCCATGATGAAAATATAAAATGTCAGAATTGGCAGGTCAGAAAGAGGGGCGAGATGGCTGAAATTCAGATCCCAAACGGTTACTTCCAACTATGGAATATGGTCTTAATTGAGCGTGAATTAAACTATACACAGCTCGAATGGATTGCGCCGTATGCTGCGCAAATTCAGCATGTGCTGTCTTTGCCAATCGACTCTCAATCGCCGAATTCTTTTTTTAACAGCATCATACAACTGACTCAGCAGCATCTGGATTGCCCGCAATTGGTCTTTGAAATGGCCAAGTATATTCGTGCAGAGCATTTTGGGGTGTTAGGCTATATGGCGACACTGAGTAATAGCGTAGCAGATGCTTTGCAATATGTGATGCGATTTAGTCGTTTGGTGATTGATGGGGCGCAAATTGTGCCAATGAATATGAGCCATCAAGATCATCAAATTATACTGTCTTGGCCACAGCATGATGATGAATATGCTTTGGTGAATGAATTAACGATGGCCTGTATGGCACATTTGGCCAAGCAAATTTTTCCAGATTCTTTAAAGTTACTCCGCATTCATTTTGCCCATGCGCCGCGGATGGCACGTTATCACTATGAAAAGTTTTATGGCTGCCAAATGGAATTTTCGACCCTTAAATATTCATTTGTGATTCATGCAGATAGTTTGGATTTAAAGTCAGAACTTGCTGATCCGTCACTGATGCAATTGTTATTACGTCAGGCCGAAGAGGCGATCGCCGCTCGTCCGCAACATGCAGATCCAATTCTACAGATGCAACAATGCATCGCTGATCATCTCAAACAAAAACAGCAAGCCCCTAAAATAGAGTGGTTAGCAGAGGAGTTACATCTGTCAGTCAGAACCTTGCAACGACAGTTAAAGGAGAAAGACACCTCGTTTAAACGGCTTTTGGAGCTTGAACGGATGAAACGCTGTGAATATCTACTTTCACAACAAACCCATTTGACGGATATCGCGTTGCAGTTAGGATATTCAGATCAGTCTGCTTTGGCACGTGCTTTTAAGGCATATAGCGGAGAGACATTATTAGCGCGAAAAAAAGCCTTGAGATTAGAATAAAACTTGCAGATTGCTCGTTAAGAAAAGCCTTTCAAACAACATTAAAAAAAGCGGTCAAACGACCGCTTTTCTTTAAAGCCAAACTTATGCCGCAGCTTTTAATTTTGGATACCGAAGTAAAATGGCCAGGATGGCAAAGATTGCCAAGACCCAACAGTAATACACACTACCAATCAGTTCCACAGGCGAAAGTTTTGCGATCGAACAAGCCAGTAACAGCTGTGCACCATAAGGAATGAGACCTTGGACTACGCAAGAGAAAATATCCAAGAGCGCAGCAGCACGTTTAGGGTCTACACCATATTCTTTGGCGACTTCACGTGCCATGTCACCAGATAAAATAATTGCGACAGTGTTATTTGCTACAAATAGGTTGGAGAAAATCACCAAGAAACTGATACCAATTTCACCTGCGCGTTCAGCACCAACTTTAAAGCAGCGTGTCATGCTGTAAATACGTTGAATCAGCCATTCTAAACCGCCTTCTTTTTGCATAATGGCAGAAATACCACCCAAGAAAATAGAAAGCAGGGCAACTTCAAACATGCCGGTAAAGCCGTCATAAATAGAATTATTTAAGCTTAAAAAATTAAATTCAGGTTGAATCACCAAACCAATCAAACCAGACAGTAAGACACCAATAGTCAGCACAGCAAGCACGTGCAAACGTGAAAAGGCCAAAATAAATACGGCTAAATACGGCAAGATCAGCCACGCATTATAGGCTTTGTGTTCAATCGCTTGTGAGCCTTGACTCATGAATAAATAAATACAAATGCTGACGATCGATGCAGGAACAGCAATCCAAACATTGACCTTAAATTTATCGCGAAGCTGAACTTTTTGACTGTTCGTTGCAGCAATGGTGGTATCTGAAATCATCGACAGATTATCACCAAACATAGCACCGCCGACCACAGCACCAATGGCATACACCACTTCAATTTCGGTGACTTGAGCAAAACCAAAGGCAATTGGTGCACAGGCTGCAATAGTGCCCATGGAGGTTCCCATCGCTGTGGCAATAAAGGCCGCAATAATAAACAGCATGGGCAGCACGAACTCAGGCGCAATCATCGATAGTCCCAACTGCACTGTTGCATCGACACTACCGATGGCACTGCTGACACTGGCAAAAGCACCAGCGAGCATAAAGACCATGAACATTAAGATCAAATTCGGGTGGCTAGCACCTTTCATAAATGTATCAATCGCGTCATTTATCTTGCCGCGATAGAGCAAAATTGCCAATACAATTGCAGGAAGAGCAGCGACTGGGGCTTTCACTTGATAGAACGCAAACTCAGTTCCAATGATGGAATGGTAAATACCACTGCCCAAAAAAATGGTCAGAAAAACAATAAGCGGGAGCAGTGCAAATGCCCGAGCAGGCACTTTCACTTGTGAATCGGAGGACATAGGAGATAAAAAAATAAAAGTATGCGGCTAGTATAAAGCAGGTTTTGCAATTTAAGGAAAATTAAAATGTAAATGCTAAGCCTGTTATTTTTAACATTTTTTTGATGATAAAATTAAGTTAATCTAAAACCTTATAATTTTGCCAGATCCTAAAATTAGGCATCTTTGATCATTGTGAAAAAAACTGAAATATCGGTAAATGATGCTTTCGGGTTGTTCTGGAAAATTATGTTTGCATGAGAAATGCCGACTGAGGATTGTATGCCCTGTTCAATGGGTAAAAAATAGCGTTACAATGCGATGTCTTGTATTTCGACAAAACCCACATCATAGTTTTGATTCATTCAAGGAAAGTATAACCCTATGTCACGTTTAGCCACTCGATTTGGAACGCTTAAATCTCAACAGCGTAAGGCCTTGGTTTCTTATGTTATGGCTGGTGACCCTCATCCACAAGTAACGGTACCTTTGTTACATCAAATGGTTGAGGCAGGTGTAGATGTGATCGAATTGGGTCTTCCATTTTCAGACCCAATGGCGGATGGTCCTGTTATTGCACTTGCCGCGGAGCGTGCGCTTGCTGCAGGAACCAATACTCTAGATGCCTTGAACATGGTGAAAGAGTTCCGTAAAAACGATTCAGAAACACCCGTGGTACTGATGGGCTATTTAAACCCCGTTGAAGTAATCGGCTATGAAAAGTTTGTTGCCTATGCACATGAATGCGGTGTAGATGGCGTGCTCTTGGTGGACCTTCCACCAGAAGAAGCAAAAGATCTAGATGTAGTATTGAAAAAATATGACATGGATCAAATCTTCTTACTTGCGCCAACATCCACTGATGAACGTATTCAGCATGTGGTGAAACAAGCCAGTGGATTTATCTACTATGTTTCTTTGAAAGGTGTGACAGGTGCAGCGACATTAGACGTTGCTGAAGCTGCGGCACGTATTCAAAAAATCAAATCGTATACTCAGGTACCTGTCGGCGTTGGCTTTGGTATCAGTGATGCAGCATCGGCGAAAGCCATGGGTATTGCTGCGGATGCGGTGATTGTAGGTAGTGCTTTTGTTAAACAATTTGCAAATTTAGCGCCAGAACAAGCTGTAATCGAAACAGTGAATAAAGTGAAGGAGCTTCGAGCTGCGCTCGATGAGTTAGTATGAGTCAAGACGCAAAAACAGGCAAAATTCTGAGCGCATCTACGCCATGGACAGAGCGTGCGGTACCAGGTATTCATGTACCTGATGAACAGCAAGCATTAAAGGCGACATTTACTGAGCCGACGATTGAATGTCCTGAGTGTCATGCACTTGTGACTCGTACTGCGATGTCATTTAATGCCTACGTTTGTCCTCAGTGTGATGAACACTTGCGAATGAAAGCGCGTGATCGTTTGAACTGGTTCTTTGACCAAGTACAAAAAGAATTGGGTCAAGAATTTAAAGCCAAAGATCCACTTAAATTTGTAGATAGCAAAGCGTATCCAGACCGTATGTCTGAAGCGCAGAAAAAAACCGGTGAAACAGAAGCTTTAGTGGTGATGCAAGGAACGCTGAAAGGCATTCCAATGATTGCGACTGCTTTCGAATTTGATTTCATGGGCGGTTCAATGGGCACTGTTGTAGGTGACCGTTTTGTTCAGGCTGCTGAACTTGCGATTAAATCCAAACAACCACTTATTTGCTTTGCTGCCTCTGGTGGTGCGCGTATGCAAGAGGGCATGTTGTCTTTAATGCAAATGGCGCGTACTTCTGCTGCCATCCAAAAAATGAAAGATGCAGGCTTGCCTTATCTAGTGGTGCTGACACATCCAGTATATGGTGGTGTGACTGCATCATTGGCAATGCTCGGTGATGTTCACTTGGCTGAACCGAAAGCCATGATTGGTTTTGCTGGTAAGCGTGTGATTGAGCAAACTGTACGTGAAAAATTGGAAGAACCGTTCCAACGTGCAGAATACTTGCTTGATCATGGTGTAGTCGATCAAATTGTCCACCGTCATGCATTACGTGATACAGTTTATCGTATTGTAGCGAAATTGATGAACTTGCCTTGAACACAGCACCACTTGCAACTGATTCTTTAAACACATGGCTCGATTATTGGAGCCATGTTCATGTTACGGGTATTGATTTAGGACTGGAGCGGGTAATTCCTGTTGCGGAACGACTAGGTGTAACCCAGCCTGATGCCAAAGTGCTGACGGTCGCGGGAACAAACGGTAAAGGTTCAACCACGACCACTTTGGCTGCAATTTTAAATGCCCAAGGGTATAACGTGGGGCTCTACCAATCACCGCATATCTATCGATTCAATGAACGTGTAAAGCTTCAAGGTGTTGAAGTGGCCGACCAAACCCTGATTGATGCTTTTGTAGCCGTTGATCAGGCGCGTCGTGAATGTGAATTAAGTTTATCTTTTTTTGAAGCGACCACTTTGGCCGCTTTTGTTATTTTTAAACAGCAACATTGCGATGTATGGGTACTTGAAGTAGGCCTAGGTGGTCGACTTGATGTGGTCAATGTCGTCGATCCAGATGTTGCAGTGATTACCAATATTGGTTTAGACCATACCGATTGGTTAGGCGATACCATTGAAAAAATTGCTTTTGAGAAAGCAGGAATTATTCGTCCGAATATTCCCGTAATTTTTGGCGGGCAGCAAGTTTTGCCTGAAGCCATTCGTCAAAAAGCAGAAGATTGCCAAGCCGCTTTACATGTACTCAATCGTGATTATTTTTATCAGTACAGTGATGATGGACAATCTTGGATGTTTGCCTCATCAGGTTCAACCTTAAAACTACCCGTGGGTTCTTTGGCACTCGAAAATATCTCTACGGCTGTAGCGGCAATCTTGGCCAGTGGTTTGGTAGTCTCTCAGCAGTCGATCGCTCAGGGGATTATCAATGCCAAGTTACAAGGCCGTTTTGAAGTTAGAGAAATTGCGGGTAAAACGGTGATTTTCGATGCGGGACATAACCCGCATGGTGTTGAATTTTTGTTAAAGCAATTGCGAAATTTCCTCCAGTACAATAAACAATACACAGAAGTAATCAGCGTTTTCTCCATGCTGACTGATAAAGACATAAATTCTGTCGTTAACTTATTGAAAGATACGGTAAGAATGTGGAAAATTGCACAATTAAATGTGCCACGTGCGGCATCTATCACACAATTGGATAGCGCACTGCAGCATCAAGTCGTAGAACATTATGACAATGTGCAATTAGCTTTTAAGTCCGCGCTGGAAGAAACAAAGAATAATCAGCTGATTCTGGTATGTGGTTCATTTCATACCTTAGAAGCGGTATGGGAGTATCTGGAAGAATGTCAATGAATAACAAACAACGCTGGATGGGTGGTGTTGTTTTATTAGGTGGTGGTGTACTGCTGGCCGCACTTTTACTTAAAGGCAAAGAAGAAATACATCAAAATCAAAGCCAAACCCCTGAAATGGCTCAAGTTGAGCAACAAGGTCAGGGTGCGGGTAAAATGTCATCATTGACTGTTGATGTTGAAACTGAAAAGCGCTTGCTCGAAGAACAAAGACGTACCCGTGAAAAATCGGTTGCGGAGCAAGAAGCACGTGCAGCAGAATTTTTAGCGATGCAACAACAAGCGGAAGCGGATGCAGCACGTAAAGCAGCAGAAGAATATGCGGCTTTAAACGCACATCGTTCAGCTCAACAAAGTTCGGATAATATTCCTCCCGAATTGGTTGAAGATGAAAAAGCTAAGCAAAAGCGTTTAGCTGAGGATAAGTTGGCGGCTCAAAAAAAGTTAGAGACTCAGTCGGCGCAGCAAAAGGCTGATCAGGCACGTATCGCAGCAGATAAACAAAAAGCCGAAGCAAAACGTAAAGCGGATGCTCAAAAAGAAGCTGAACGTAAAGCACATGCTGAAGCTGAGAAAAAAGCAGCAGATAAGAAAGCAGCAGATAAGAAAGCAGCCGAAGCGAAGCAACAAGCTGAAGAAAAGCGTAAAGCCGAAGAAAAACACAAGGCAGAAGAAAAGCGTAAAGCAGAAGCTAAGAAAAAAGCTGAAGCTGAAAAAGCACGTGATCTGTTGGAAAATGGCGATAAGCAATGGATGGTACAAGTTGCACTGGCTGCCAATGAAGCCAATGCAGATGCTGTCGCTGCAAAATTACGTGCAAAAGGCTATAAAGTGACGAAGAGTCCGACATCTAAAGGCATTCGTATTATGGTTGGCCCTTCGAAGGACCGTGATGCTGCGGACGCAACACGTAAAAAGATCAATTCAGATGCAAGTTTGAATATGAAATCTGCGTGGGTGATTGATTGGGTACCACTCGATAAACGCTAAGTTTATTTGAGGAATGACCTTTAATAAGATGGATTCAGTAGTTGCTGCTGAATCCATTTTACATTTTCAGGGCTGAATAAACGGTCAATATTTTTCCAAATAGGGTGGAAGCCATAGCCACCTTGTTTCATTTCACGTTTTGCTTCCTCAATGGACCAATGCTGAAAAATAATACGGTACATGGCCACACTCGCGCCTGTACGGTCTGAGCCGTGGTAGCAATGGATTAAAACTTTTTGCTGCTGTTGTTCAGCCACTTTTATAGTTTTCATCACCGCCAGTAAATCTTCACGATCGATTTGCCACGTGTGTATCGGAATATGTACAAATTTAATCTTTTGCATATCAATAGCATTTTTTAAGCGTTCTGGGTCATGATGCCGCGAACGTAAATTTATGATCACATCGATGTGCTGTTCTCGTAGAACAGGGGCGAGATCTGCATCAGGTTGTTCACTGCGAAATAATGTTGGGCTGATCTGATAAAAATTATGCTGTTGATGAACGACTTTTCCCCAATGCTGAGGACGTTCATATAACGGTAATGGATTTGATGTCATGCAACCTGTGAAGCTGAAGCTAACACTAAGGAGGATCATTGGTAGGATTTTAGCGGTCATAGCTTGTATTCTGATAGCGAGCGAATTCGAATGGGTCATGTGCACAGATGAGATCGATGTCCGGATGCTACGCTAACTGCTGAATCTTATGAAGGGAGTGCAGTCGCTGTGTATTGTCGGTGGCAAATAAACGCTCAATGATTTAAGGCCCGCGAATGAAAATTTGGATTTAATTGATGCTGTGAGTAATAAGCATCGCCACAATATAACAACCAGCGCTGGTTATTTTTAATCGCAATACCGGCATGACCCGCGGTATGTCCCAAAAGTGGAAGCATTAAAATGTCATCTTGAAAAATAGACAGACCGGCAGTGTGTTCTAAGTTAAACCATGCTTGCGTCCAGATGCTTTCGATAAAATTCCAATAACGATGCAGTTGGAATTGCTGTGGTCGATAGCGCAGTCGTGATTTTAAGCTATGAAGGTTTTGAGTGGCGTTATATTCACTGGCTAAGACATGCACAGTCGCCTGCGGAAAATCAGAGATCCCGCCAGCATGATCAAAATCTAAGTGTGACAACAAAATGTGTTTAACATCTTGAGCCTTAAAGCCTAATTTTTGAATTTGAGGAATCGCACTTAGTTGCGGATTAAATTTAATCTGCGCTGTGCGTGAAATAAACCGACCTAAACGATTTTGTGGATGTAAATAATCTTGTAAGCCCAGTCCTGTATCGACTAAGACGAGCCCTTTATCGGTTTCAATGAGCAGGCAATGACAGACCAAATGTGCGCGAAACCCTTTTTGTCCAAATAAAGGGGCACACGTTGGACAAAAACTACCACAATGTAAATGATGAATTTGATGAATCACGGTTTGTTATTTTCAAGTTTTTATTAGTTATAACGGAATTGTGATGTTTAACCAATCTAATCCCTGAGAGGAATTTGTAATCAAAAAAAAGCTCATCCGAAGATGAGCAGGTTGGAGAATGCCAGAACGGGCTCGTCATTCGTTCTGAGGGGAAAACTATCAGTAACTATAAGTAACTATGGTTATGATTTTTAGTTGACTCAGGTGCTGCACTTAAAAATAGTTAAATTTGTATCTTCGCTTGGTCACTCGCAGCAGAGCTTCTTATCTTGCGCTCGGACAGCGTAATGCTCCGTTTTATCCTCACTTAGGTTGAGGCGTTAAACGAAGGTAAGGCGTAACTGCGTTATATCCTTGAGGAAAGCGTTGTTTGATTTCCTCTTCATCTTTTAATGACGGCACAATCACCACATCTTCACCTTGTTGCCAGTTGGCCGGTGTTGCAACTTTATGGTTGTCTGTCAGTTGCAAAGAGTCAATGACACGTAAAATTTCATGGAAGTTACGCCCTGTAGATGCAGGATAAGTAATGATTAAACGGACTTTTTTATTTGGATCGATGATCACCAAAGAGCGAACAGTTAATGTTTCGCTGGCATTAGGGTGAATGAAATCATAAAGGGTGGACACTTTACGGTCTTTGTCTGCAATGATCGGGAAGTTGACCGTGGTATTTTGAGTATTATTAATGTCGTTAATCCAACCATGATGCGACTCAACATCATCAACAGACAGGGCAATGGCCTTGACACCACGTTTGCTAAATTCATCTTTTAGTTTTGCGGTAAATCCAAGTTCTGTGGTGCAGACTGGGGTGTAATCGGCAGGATGCGAAAATAAAATGCCCCAACTGTCACCTAAAAAGTCATAAAAATGAATGCTGCCTTCGCTTGAGTCTTGAGTAAAGTCTGGTGCAGTATCACCTAAACGAATCGTCATGGAATATCCCCGTATTTATTGAATTTGTTTAACTCAAAAATAAATATGAAGGATTTTTTTTATGATTAAAAATAGTGTTTTTTCATTTCTTTATGAATATATTTCATATAAAACAGTTTTATTGGGGGATAAATGCGAAATATCTCACGACAGAGTCACTATGTTGTCTGCAGAAAATTTGTTACATTAGCTTGCCTTAAGTCTCCGGGGCTAGAACCCGAGCGCAGAATATTTAAGGGGATTTTTGTGCAAAACCCTTGTACTTCGAATTTCTAGCACCATAATAACGACTAAGAAAATATATTCATTTGACAAGCAAGATTTAGAGAGTCTATTCATGTTGGCAAGTCTGATCGGAGGAATCTTCGGTACCAAAAATGAGCGCGAACTCAAACGCATGCGTAAAATCGTAGAGAAGATTAATGCGCTCGAGCCGACGATATCTGTTCTAAGCGATGCAGACTTATCTGCAAAAACTGAAGAATTCAAAGAACGTTATAAAAAAGGCGACAGCCTTGATAAATTATTACCTGAAGCATTTGCTGTTTGTCGTGAAGCTGCAAAGCGTGTCATGGGCATGCGTCATTATGATGTACAGCTGATTGGTGGTATTACTTTACATGAAGGTAAGATCGCAGAGATGCGTACCGGTGAAGGTAAAACCCTCATGGGAACGCTTGCTTGTTACCTCAATGCGATTAGTGGTGAAGGTGTTCACGTGATTACGGTGAACGACTATCTCGCACAGCGTGATGCTGAATTAAACCGTCCATTATTCGAATTTTTAGGTTTAAGCATTGGGATTATTTACTCAATGCAAGACCCAACTGAAAAAGCTCAAGCGTATCGAGCTGACATTACTTACGGTACCAACAACGAATTCGGTTTCGATTACTTGCGTGACAACATGGTGTTTTCTGCTGCTGAGAAAAAACAGCGCAGCTTAACCTATGCCATCATCGATGAGGTCGATTCGATCCTGATTGATGAAGCACGTACACCGTTGATCATTTCTGGTCAATCAGAAGACTCTTCTCAGTTGTATGCTGCAATTAACAGCATTCCACCAAAACTTCATGCACAAAAAGAAGAGAAGGTACCAGATGGCGGTCACTTCTGGATTGACGAAAAACAGCGCTCTGTAGAAATGACCGAAGTCGGTTATGAAACTGTTGAAGCTGAATTGATTCAAATGGGCTTGCTTGCTGAAGGTGAAAGTTTATATTCATCTGCTAATTTAAACTTGGTACACCATGTTTCTGCGGCCATTCGTGCGCATTACCTATACCAACGCAACGTGCATTACATCATCCACGAAGGTGAAGTGATCATTGTCGATGAAAACACTGGTCGTACAATGCCGGGTCGCCGTTGGTCAGAAGGTTTGCATCAAGCAGTAGAAGCAAAAGAAGGTTTGGAAATTCAGCCTGAAAACCAAACTTTAGCAACTACAACATTCCAGAACTATTTCCGTCTATACAAAAAATTATCGGGTATGACGGGTACTGCAGATACTGAAGCTGCAGAGATGAAAGAAATTTATGGCTTGGATGTTGTACTTATTCCAACCCATCGCCCGATGATTCGTAATGACCAAAACGATTTAATCTATTTAAACCGTGAAGGTAAATACAACGCCATCATTCAAGAAATTCAACGTATTCATGAAGCGGGTGTTGCGCCGATTCTGATTGGTACAGCAACTATTGAAGCCTCTGAAATTTTATCAGATAAGCTGAAAGAAGCTGGTATTCAACATGAAGTACTTAATGCGAAACAACATGAGCGCGAAGCGGATATTATTGCGCAAGCGGGTTCACCTCGTGCAGTAACCATTGCGACTAACATGGCTGGTCGTGGTACTGATATTCTGTTAGGTGGTAACTGGAAAGCGTTGCTGGCGAAGATTGAAGAGCCGACTGAAGCAGATGAAGCACGTTTGAAAGCAGAGTGGGAACAAAATCATGAAATGGTGCTGAACTCTGGTGGTTTACACATCATTGGTTCAGAACGTCATGAATCTCGTCGTATCGATAACCAGTTACGTGGTCGTGCGGGCCGTCAAGGTGACCCAGGTGTATCACGTTTCTACTTGTCGCTTGAAGATGACTTGATGCGTATCTTCGCAGGTGATCGCGTAGTTGCAATGATGCGTGCCATGGGGCTGAAAGAAGATGAAGCCATTGAGCATAAAATGGTGTCACGCTCGATTGAAAATGCACAACGTAAAGTTGAAGCACGTAACTTCGATATTCGTAAAAATTTATTGAAATACGATGACGTAAACAACGAACAACGTAAGATTATTTACTCTCAGCGTGATGAAATTCTTGTTGAACCGTCTTTACAAGATTACATCGAAACGATGATTCAGGATGTGACTAAAGGCATGATCGAAATATATATTCCACCTGAGTCTATTCACGATCAGTGGGATATAGAAGGTCTTGAAAAGGCGCTACGTGAAGATCTATCGATTGAACTGCCAATTTCGCAGTGGTTAGAGCAAGATCGTCGTTTGGATGAAGAAGCTTTGGTTGAACGTATTACTGATGAAGTTCTTCAGCACTACCGTTCACGTCGTACGCAAATGGGTGACGAAACGGCTGCAATGCTCGAACGTCACTTTATGTTGAATTCATTGGACCGCCATTGGAAAGAGCATTTGGCAGCAATGGATTACTTACGTCAAGGGATTCATTTACGTGGTTATGCGCAGAAAAATCCTGAGCAAGAATACAAAAAAGAAGCCTTTAACTTATTTGTAAACATGCTTGCTGTGATTAAGTCAGATGTCGTGACAGATTTATCTCGTATTCATGTGCCTACAGCCGAAGAGCTTGCAGAAATGGAAGCTCAAAAACAGGCTCAAGCTGAATCAATGAATCTTCAATTGTCACACAATGACTTTGATAATTTGTTGGCTGAAGCCAATGGTAATGATGTTATCGATGCGCAATACACACCTGCAGAGCAAGTGATTGTTCCGCCAGAAAGTCGTAACTCGCCTTGCCCATGTGGTTCAGGTCTAAAATATAAACAATGTCACGGTAAAATCTAAACAGCATTGTTTAATTTCAAATAAATCAGAGCCTTCGCGCTCTGATTTTTTATTTACACTACTAATCTGACCTGAATAGTATTTGCAGTGCAGCGGATTAAATGTTATTTAGTTTCTATCAATAACCGTAAGACGGAAAAGACAATGAAAAAAGTACTAAAACCGTTCATGATTGCTGCTTTGGCTTTGCCAACTTTTACCTTTGCAAACGCTCCTCAGACGACTTCTGTAGAGAAAGTTCAACAAGCAGTTGGTCCAACAACAACTCAAGTACAGATTGGTACTGACGGTCAAGTGACTGTAGCAAGCCCGCGTACGGGTATTCGTTATACCTTTGCCAATCCAAATCGTCCGATCGTATTGCAAACTGCAAAAATTGCAGCAGCCAATGCGGCGAATGCTGACCGTATTGTGGCTGAAAACCCAGCCCTTTCTGCTGCGAGTCAACAAAAAGCGAAACAAGTGCTTCTTGATGAAGCAACTCAGCTTGCGCGTAACTAATTTACGACGAACATCGATAAAGACCAGTCGAAAGACTGGTTTTTTTATGTGCAAAAGAAATCCACAATAAAATTACAGCAAAACCGTGCTTCTGCTCGATTTTTTGTAGATTTTGCACTAAGCTGTATTTTTTATAACTCATATAGTTGGACGTTGAAAAATGGCAGTTGGTGACGTATCTATGCCACAGATGCATGTGGTGAAAGGTGTAAAAATCGGTTCGGCTGAAGCATATGTGCGCTATCAGAACCGACGTGACCTTGTCATTTTTGAATTTGCTGAAGGTTCTAATGTCGCAGGCGTTTTTACTCAAAATGCATTTTGTGCAGCACCAGTGCATATTTCTAAAGCGCACTTATTAGCAGGTAATCCACGTTATTTAGTGATTAACACCGGAAATGCCAATGCAGGTACTGGTAAAATTGGCATGGCAAATGCTGAAGCGACGTGTGCGAAACTGGC
Source organism: Acinetobacter sp. YH12045 (assembly GCF_013419925.1). NCBI lineage: Bacteria > Pseudomonadati > Pseudomonadota > Gammaproteobacteria > Moraxellales > Moraxellaceae > Acinetobacter > Acinetobacter sp. YH12045. The sequence goes on from NZ_VOZE01000012.1 coordinate 70,052, forward strand.
AGAACTGGCAGGTGTTCAAAATACAGAAGTTCTTCCATTTTCAACAGGTGTAATTGGTGAGCAATTACCTATTGATCGTTTGGTTCAAGGCTTGCAACCCGCATTAGATAGTTTGCAGGAAGATGCATGGTTGGATGCGGCAACGGGCATTATGACCACTGATACAACACCTAAAGGTGCATCTGAACAGTTCGAACTAGATGGCGTTCTGTATACTATGACAGGTATTTCTAAAGGCGCAGGCATGATTCGTCCAAATATGGCGACCATGTTGAGCTATGTGGCAACTGATGCACCCATTAGCCGTGAGCTGGTGCAACAGCTTTTGAAAACCACAGTTAACCTGTCGTTTAACCGTATTACGGTGGATGGTGATACCTCAACGAATGACTCATGTATTTTGATTGCAACGGGTCAAGCTGGTGGCGTAGAAATTACTTCAGAAACAGATTCACGTTATGCTGCTGTTTTAGACGTGTTAACACGTGTGATGAAACGTCTTGCACAGCTCATTGTCCGGGATGGTGAAGGTGCGACGAAGTTTATTACTGTGGCAGTAGAAGGCGGCGCAGATACTCAAGAATGTTGTGATATTGCTTATAGCATTGCACATTCACCGTTGGTTAAAACTGCAATCTTCGCATCAGATCCAAACTGGGGCCGTATTTTGGCAGCTATTGGTTATGCAGGTGTGCCAAACTTAGATGTTGAAAAAATTCAGGTCTGGTTAGGTGATGTTCAAATCTGTAAAGACGGTGGTGCCGCAGCAGATTATACCGAAGCAGCAGGGGCTGCAGAGATGGAGAAATCTGAGATCACGATCCGTGTAGATTTAGGACGTGGCAGTGCGCGAGATACTGTGTATACCTGTGACCTGTCGTATGACTATGTTAAGATTAACGCAGATTACCGTTCATAAATTTGATGTTTTTGAAAAGCCTCCGTTGTGAGGCTTTTTTATAAGTGGAACTTTTTAATGACCGGTAAAAATAGCCAAGTGCCATATTTATGGGTCAGTTGTGAAGCACCTGTGTAGTAACAGGCATTAAGGATAGAGAAGACGTTGTGATGAATAATGCAAACAACTTAATTGCAAATGAAGCAAAATCAATTGTACAAGCGCATTTGGATCGTTTGGGCGATGTTAAAGAGCATCACTTAACGGAAGCTGCAAAGCTTGAAAAGTTTGAATTAATTAAAGCGGAACTCAAAAAACGTAACGCTGTCCTTGTTGCACACTATTACTGTGATCCTGAAGTGCAGGAACTAGCAGAACTGACCGGTGGATGCGTTTCGGATTCACTTGAAATGGCACGTTTTGGTCGGGATCATGAAGCAACGACGTTGGTGGTTGCAGGGGTGAAATTCATGGGGGAGACCTCGAAGATTTTATCTCCTGAAAAAACTGTATTGATGCCAACCCTAGAAGCAACATGCTCACTTGATTTGGGTTGTCCTGTCGATGAATTTACCAAATTTTGCGATGCACATCCGGATCATACGGTTGTGGTATATGCCAATACCTCGGCGGCAGTGAAAGCGCGTGCAGATTGGGTGGTAACCTCGAGCTGTGCTGTTGAAATTGTTGAGCATTTAGATAGTTTAGGTGAAAAAATTATTTGGGCACCCGATCAGCATCTCGGTCGCTATATTCAAAAGAAAACCGGTGCAGATATGTTGCTATGGGATGGGGCATGTATTGTCCATGAAGAGTTCCGTGCACGTGGTATTGCCAATATGAAAGCGCTGTATCCTGATGCAGCAGTTTTGGTACATCCAGAGTCACCAGAATCTGTGGTGGATATTGCAGATGCCGTCGGTAGCACCTCGCAATTGATCAAGGCTGCACAAACCTTGCCACACGAACGTTTAATCGTGGCAACAGATCGCGGTATTTTTTATAAAATGCAGCAAGCTGTGCCGAATAAAATTCTCATCGAAGCACCGACGGCAGGTGAGGGAGCGACTTGTCGTTCATGTGCGCATTGCCCTTGGATGGCGATGAATGAATTGGATGGCGTTCTGGAAGTTTTACAAAAAGGCGATCAGGAAATTTTTGTAGATCCGGCATTGGCTGAGCGTGCTAAATTGCCTTTAGATCGGATGTTGAATTTCAGCGCCAGTTTAAAACGTTAATTTTTGCTTGAAAAATGATTAAAGTGCTTGATAAATAATCGCTTGAAATGATTTTTTATGTTTTTTTGAAGATAGGTGTTGACGTTAATCAACGTCACGCCTAGAATGCACACCGTACCGCACGATATGCGATACAGCGAAAGCTGAGATGAAACGGAGCATAGCACAGCCTGGTAGTGCACCTGGTTTGGGACCAGGGGGTCGTAGGTTCGAATCCTACTGCTCCGACCAATTTCTCAAGGCAAAAATCGCGTGATAGTCTATGTCATCGGTAATGCGCCTGTAGCTCAGTTGGATAGAGCATCCGCCTTCTAAGCGGATGGTCACAGGTTCGAATCCTGTCAGGCGCGCCATTTTAATGGTGTTCTGATAATAGAATCTGAAACTTGTTGTGATGGTGGATGTAGCTCAGTTGGTAGAGCCCCGGATTGTGATTCCGGTTGTCGTGGGTTCGAATCCCATCATTCACCCCAATTCGGAGCATAGCACAGCCTGGTAGTGCACCTGGTTTGGGACCAGGGGGTCGTAGGTTCGAATCCTACTGCTCCGACCATTTTCTTAAAGAAAACGGTCGATAAAAGATACCGCATACAGCGGTTTTTTTATGCCTGTAATTTAAAATGCGTTATATTGGTTATTCACAAGCAAGAACATGATGGTGGATGTAGCTCAGTTGGTAGAGCCCCGGATTGTGATTCCGGTTGTCGTGGGTTCGAATCCCATCATTCACCCCAACTTTTAAAGTTGAAAGCGGAGCATAGCACAGCCTGGTAGTGCACCTGGTTTGGGACCAGGGGGTCGTAGGTTCGAATCCTACTGCTCCGACCATTTATTTCAAAAACAATACTGTAAAAGATGCCGCATATAGCGGTTTTTTTATGCCTAAAATTTATAAACATAATAAAAAAGCCACCATAAGGTGGCTTTTTTATATTCTGCTATTTAGGGAATGATGGTGACATTTACGCGACGGTTGATGGCACGATTGGTTTCAGTGTCATTAGAGACCATCGGCTGTTCAGCACCACGGCCAATAATTTGAATATTTGAACTGTTATAACCTTGCTTTAAAAAGACGTTTGCGACGCTTTGCGCACGTTTTTCTGACAGTTGTTGGTTGTAATTGGCTTGTCCAACATTATCCGTATGACCAATAAACTTAATTTTGTTTAGGTCATATTTAATCAGTTGAGTGGCGAGGGTATTTAGTTTGCCTTCTTGGTGAGGTTGTATTTGATAATCATCAAAACCAAATAAAAGTCGTTCTGGTAGGGCAAGTGTCCAACCATCATTGGTCAAGACAAAACCTTCTTTTTTAAGCATGCGTGCTTGTTTGTAGCTTAAGTTACCTAAACTCATGCAGGCTGTCATAGTGGCCGTGAATGCAAGTATAAATAAAACTTTAAATGCGTTCTTTAACATAGCAAATCCTATGAGTTGGGGCGTTGTGGTGCAATGCACCAATGATTATTCGAAAGTTTAGCATCATACATGGCGCGATCCGCATCTGCGATTAGATCTTCTGGCGATTTCGCATTTTGGATCAGTGCCACACCAATATTAGCTTGTAATGCAATATTATGTTGCTCATAAACAAATGTGGAACCATAGCATTCATGTATTTTGTGACAAAAGACTTCGAGTTCTGTCAGGGAGTTTAAGTGATTGATAATAATTGCAAATTCATCACCACCGAGTCGCGCAACGAAAGCATCATCTGGAAGTGCTTGTTTTAAACAATGTGATGAGGCACGCAGTACGGCATCTCCAGCTAAGTGTCCATATTGGTCATTCACATGTTTAAAGTTTTCAATATCGACAAAGAACACAGCAGCGTTCGCTTTTAAGTCAAATAGCTCAAACAGCTTTTCATAAAAATAATTACGATTTGGCAATTGGGTTAATGCATCATGACGTGCTAGATGAATTAGCTTGTCATTTTCTGAAATCAAGTTTTTATTTGACTGTTCAATTTCACTAAGTAAACCATTAAAGGCGGTACTGAGTGCGTGTAATTCTTGAATATCAGAGTTTGAAACCCGCATTTTATAATCTTTCTTAATGCTAATGGTTTGGGCTGATTCAACAATCGAGCGAACAGATTGCATTAAGTATTGATAAACAGAATTTACCGACCAAAACACAGTAGCTAATAAAAGAATAAAACCTAAAAATAAACCCAATAAAATTTTATGGAAGAAACTAACTAAATCTGACGAGTTTCCATATACGACCAGTTCGCCGTAACTTTTCTGATCATGATGAATATCTAAACGAATCGGTTGGCTAAAAAAGAAATAATCTAAAATCGCTTGGCTAGAAAATGTTGAAATTTCTTGTTGCTCAGCATGAGCAAGCGACGCATTTTGAAGGTTGGTAATTTCTATCGATCGAATGGGATACAGTTGAGTGTATTCATTTAAAATTTGACGCATCGTTGTTTGGTCATTAAACACCACAGCCGGTTGAACACGTTCGTTAATCGCATTTGATAAAATCGTTAAGCTGTTTTTTGCATAGGTATGCATTGTATAGGTTGAAATCACCAAAAAAATCGCAGAACAAATCGTAAATGTTAAAGCAAAGATAGTGAGCTGCGAACGCGTAAATAATTGGTGTAATGTAATTGGGTTATAGAGTTGTTTCATTCAGCTGACTCCGATGACTTCGCCAGTAATAAAACGCGTGGATCAATATGTATTTGTGACTGCGTTAAGCTTTCCATATTAACTTTAAACGAATAACTCTGATTTTTTTTATACAAACAAAATGCACTGCCAGACTCACACTCACTATTGTTACTACTTAGAGAGAGGGCGGGGAAATTAACATGGTTGTTTAAAATACTTTGTTCTTCTTTTGCTGATAGATTGGAAAAAAATAAAACTTGGCAATGACTAGATTTGATGTCATTCACATTGATGGCTGTAATTTTATAAGTGCTGTGGGTTGGCGCAAGTTTTTTAAAATCATTGACTAAACTTGAATTATTAATCACACAAAATTTGGGTGAAGTGGTTTCCCACTTGGCATAACTCAATATAGAGAAAGTGGTTGTGAAAATATTTGCTGTGGGAGCTGCATATAATATGGGTGAAATGGAGCACGCCATTATTAAATAGGCAGTTTTTTTAAAAACAACCATACGAAATCAAAAATTCTTAAATTAAATGGAATGAAAATTGGGTTTATATACGTTTTATTATATGAAATAGGGCGTATATAGCCCAATAATAATACAAAAGAATGTTTATGTGTTTAAAAAAACGACATGCGTAAAATAAATCATAAAAAAGGTGTTGCGTTGGATCAGAAATGCTGTAGAATGCACATCCATCGGCGGTGATGAAGATTAAAACTTCTGATAAAACAATGACTTGGTTGAATTGATTAAGTTGGGTTTTATTTTTTAAGTTTAAAAATAATTTGAATTACCGGTTGACTCTTTAGAAATAAAGCGTAATATAGCCGACCTAACTTGCTGGTGACGAACCAACAAGAAGATCATTAAGAGATTATGAAGAACAACTTGTGTGGATTTTTACTGATTGATCGATCGAAATTATTTTCATTGATTGATGGTAGAAATTACTCGAAGTTTATT
>NZ_VOZE01000013.1:0-70477 GCF_013419925.1 Acinetobacter sp. YH12045
GATTATATGCAGGAACGGTCGAAATATTGCGGCGTTGTAATGTGAGCTGATTAGCCTGACGCTCGGCCTGTTCATGGATCGGTTTAATGTTCCACTGGCTCTGCTCAATCAGTTGATTGACTTGTTCAGTGAGGTCTTTGGGTAAGTTATTTTGGTTATAGAATTTTTTTTCTGTAATTAAAAATTGTTTGTCTGCACCACTGTGTTGATCGATTTCTGGGTGTTCATTCAATTCAAACCAATAACCCACTTGGGTATCACGCACGGTCGATTGTGCATTGAATTTTTTCGATTGTAGCTCGTGATAGCGCGTGAGGTTTTGATTCAGTTTTTCAATTTGGCTATTGGATGAAGCAGTGGCTTGATCTTCACCTTTTAAGTCTTGCATCCATGCAGGGCTGACATGCCATGCTTGTTCTAGACTTAAGCTGGCATTGTCTTGGCTTTGGCTATGCTGATGTTTGCTTTGAACTGAGCCTGCGCCTTCTTCTTGGCTGAGTCCATCGGCTTGCCAGCGCTGTACATGGACCGCAGTCGGCTGAATGCTACGTTCACCGATCAAGCTGGTGATACTGTCTTGTTTTTCAGTGGCGCTAGAACGATGAAAGCGGATACTACGACGGCTGAGTGCTTGATATTGGCTATTGTCATCAATCAGGCGGAGTTTTTGTTTTTCAATTTGGGCTGAGGAATGCGGCACTTTCAACTGTGCTTCATCGATGAGCCAGTTGATACCCTCACTGCGCCAAAGTCGGGTTAAAAAGTCATAATCACTTTCATTCGACTGCATGATGAAAGGTCGAACGTCATAGTTCTGACTTAAACCGCTTAGATCTAGCGTTAGACTGGCGGCAAAGAGCGGACTTTTGCTTTGCCATTCTTTAAAGAGAGTTTCACTGACATCGCGAACAGATTTGTTCATAAACACACGGCTGTTGCGGCGTTTATGCCACAGTGAAGTTGCATCTTCTAAAGTGAGTTTATATAGGGTGAGTGAACCGTCACTCTGCCCTTGAGTCGCCTCTGTAATAATACCGGTGGTACGGAAGAGTTCGCCCTGATCGGTCACTTGATCAACGGCAACCTGTGCGCCAATAAATTGTTTTAGTGGAATAAGTGAATTAGTAGATAGGCAAATCAAAGTCGCTTGCAGGCCTTGGTTTAAGACATGCTCCCCATCAATACGTTGAATAAAAAGTTCTTCATTCAACGCAGGGTTGGAAAATTGCACATGAATGGCACGTTTTTGGGCGGATAGACCCAATTGTTCTAATACAGCAAATATTTTGCCTAACATAATAAAAATTCTAAATTGTAATCATGGAAATAATTTTGCTGCTAGTTTAGTCAAATTCATCAATAAACTTAATGCTTAAAACCATAGAAGATGTTTCGTTATGTAAAATCCACGATTCAAAAATTCACTTAAAAATAAAAAGCTGAGAACCCACGCACTAAATACTTATTGCATATAAAATATTCAAAAAATGGTCTTAGACCATGCACTTGCATCCAACACGTAGCGTCACTCACATAAATGTAAAAATAGTTTTATCATCTAATTTACATCGAGCTTAATGATCAATTTTTTAATATTATCTTTAAAAATAGTGGATTAATTTAAACTTAAGCTAGATTAAAAAACACACAAACCTTTCTTTCCTCTCTTGTAATTCACCTAAGATCCCCTATAATTCAAAAAAACAGACAAGTCTGTCTATTTTGCTGCAAAAACCGAATGAATTTAACATTCAGAGGGTAACAATATAAATGAGAGAAAACGTATAAAACGTTCGAAATTCAAATCATTGACTTAAGCTAACAAAGTGAATGATTTGAACGCACAATTGTCAGCAAAGCGCGATTACCCCAAATAATCGCGCTTTTTATTTTCTTAGAATCTTAAAGCATGTGAAAAAAATTGATGGTTAATCAATACAAATAAGTCATCGCTAGATTTAAAACCCCGATGCCTACAAGCAAATTTTAAGCAGCCAATTCCAAACGAATTAAGGTTTCAACTCGCTTCCAATAATCTGCTAAATGCACTTGGTTGGGGTCAATTTGGGCTTGGATAGTCATGCCATCCAAAATACTACTCAGAAATGCAGCGAGTTGTTCAGTTTGCTGAATGCCCAGATGTTGCAAGGCAGTACTTAGTTTTGATTTAAGCCACTCTTTATAATCGATCGCAGGTTGCAATGAAGACGGATAAACTTTAGATATTTCTTCTACTGCTTTTTGAAACATACAACCATTAAAATCGGCGGTATGAAACCAAGCACCGTACCAAGCAAAAATGGTTTTAATATGCGAAAGATGGTCTTCTGGATCACATTCTGCAATAGCAGCTTCAAGTGATTCCTGTAAATTAAGATTTCGAATCACGAGACATTCTTCAATTAATTTGGCTTTAGAGGGGAAATATTTATAAAACGTCATTTTAGCAACGCCCGATTCCCCAATAATTCGATCTATACCAATCGAGTTATAGCTATAAGAATTGAAGAGTTGGAGCGCAACGTTAATGATGTCTTGCTTTTTCGACATTTAATTTACCTGATGCACCAATGGAGCCTAAACATAAAGCTTTTAAGGTAGAAAACCTAATTTTTAAACATGATTTTCGCGCGCTATTGTAAAGCATAACTTAATTGGAGTCTGTAGATAAAACTTCAGCATCCCATTAAATACAGTCTGATTTCAGAAGATTTATCGATATAGCAGTCAGGAAAATTTCGTATAAAACTGACTGCTATTTTAATTTCAACTAGCGATTTAACGACTATTCATCTGCGTTAAAAACATGGATAAAATGAATGCCATTAACGGTGGATTTAAGAGTAAGTATTTAAGAGCAAGGGGTACTCAGAATATTTTTTTGCTTACGCTCTTGTAATGCTTTTCGAATCACCTGATAACCACCCGTTAAACCTAAGATCGCCATGATTACAGCCACAATCAAATCTGGCCATAGACTTCCTGTACCAAATACCCCGACGGCCGCCAAGATCACCGCGACATTACCAATGGCATCATTACGGCTACATAGCCAAACGGATTGCATATTGGAGTCACCTTCTCGGAAGGCATATAAGACGTATGCACAGATGACATTAGCGACTAGAGCCAAAATACCAATCACACCCATGGTGATCGGTTCAGGAGCAATCCCATTGGCATAGGCATAGAGGACTTTGGCAATTACCACGATCCCAAACGCTGCCATAACAAAACCTTTAACCAAGGCAACTGTTGCACGCCAATATAAACTGGCACCAAGCACGGCTAATGAAACCCCATAATTTACGGCATCACCAAAGAAATCTAACGAGTCCGCCCAAAGCGCAGAAGAATGTGCATAAGCCCCACCAATCAGCTCTACCAAAAACATTATGGCGTTAATGATTAAGGCAATCCAAAGTGCAATACGAAATTTACTGTTGGGTTTGCTTGGTGCTGGCTCATGACTACATGTACATGCCATAAATGTGCTCCAATTTAAAAATCAATGGATTTGTATTATTCTTATTCAAAACTATGGACTCACTCCAAGGTCAAGCATGAACGTACAAAAACATTATTTGATTAAAGAATTGTCCACCAAATCTGGGGTAAGCGTTGACAGTATTCGCTTTTATGAAAAGAAAAAACTGCTGAAACCTAGCTTCCGCGCAGACAACAATTATCGCTATTATGATGAAGAAATGTACAAACGTTTGGTTTTTATTAAGCGCTGTCGAAACCTCGATATTTCTCTCACCGAGATTCAAACCCTGCTTGAACTTGAGCAATCCCCTACGCAAAGCTGTCATGCTGTGAATGAATTAATTGATAATCACATTCGTCAAGTTTCTGAAAAAATTAAAGAATTAGAAAATTTTAAAATACAGTTAAGTAAGCTCCGTGCCAGTTGTAATGAAACCAATCAAATAAATGATTGCCAAATTTTAAAACATTTGGAAAACGGAATATCTTGAAAACCCAACTAAAATACTTGGTTGAATCCTTTTTTTAGATCACTACAATAAAGCCATAAATTTTTTATGCCTTTATTGACATGACGATTCAACACGTAACCGAACTCCTCTCACCTGCTGGCTCATTGAAAAATATGCGCTACGCTTTTGCTTATGGCGCAGATGCCGTGTATGCAGGTCAGCCGCGATATAGCTTACGTGTGCGCAATAATGCTTTTGACCATGACAATTTAAAAATTGGCATTGAAGAAGCCCATGCTTTAGGTAAAAAGTTTTATGTGGTGGTAAACATCCAACCGCATAACTCAAAACTGAAAAATTTCATCCGTGACCTTGAACCTGTGGTTGCCATGAATCCTGATGCGCTAATCATGTCTGACCCCGGTTTGATCATGATGGTGCGTGAACATTTTCCAGAAGTGTCCATTCATTTGTCTGTACAAGCCAATGCGGTGAACTGGGCAACGGTTAAATTTTGGAAAAATATGGGACTCACACGTGTCATTTTGTCACGTGAATTATCAATCGAAGAAATTGAAGAAATTAAACACAATGTACCTGATATGGAAATTGAAGTTTTCATACATGGTGCATTATGTATGGCTTACTCCGGTCGTTGCTTACTTTCTGGCTATATGAATAAACGTGATGCAAACCAAGGTGCATGTACCAATGCATGCCGTTGGGATTATAAAATTCACGATGCAGTTGAAGATGAAACTGGTGATGTTATTCCAGTCACACAAATTGAAGAATCATCATGCTGCAATAATAAAAATGCCGATGAGCAACACGCCCTAGAACAACACCAATTCGGCGAGCCGGTTTTATTACAACGCAATGAAGAAGACATGTTTGCTGCCGAAGAAGATGAACATGGCACTTATTTCATGAACTCGAAAGACTTGCGTGCTGTACAGCATGTTGACCGTTTAACCAAAATGGGCATTCATTCTTTAAAAATTGAAGGCCGTACCAAGTCTTATTTCTACTGTGCGCGTACCGCTCAAATTTATCGTAAAGCCATCGATGATGCCCTTTCTGGTAAACCATTTGACCCTGCTCTCATGTCTCAGCTTGAAGGTCTTGCGAACCGTGGTTATACCGAAGGTTTTCTACGCCGCCATGTTCATAGTGAATATCAGAACTATGAAACCGGCTCTTCACGTTTTGATCATCAACAGTTTGTAGGTGAAGTTTTAGAACGCAATGGCGACTCTCTTAAAATCGAAGTGAAAAACCGTTTTGTTGTAGGTGATTCTTTAGAACTGATGACCACTTCAGGCAACATCACCTTCGTTTTAACTGAAATGAAAGATAAAAAAGGTAATCTAATTGACGATGCCAAAGGTTCAGGTCATATCGTGGATATTCCTGTACCTGCCGATGTGGATATGCGCTATGCCTTACTGATTCGTAACTTACCCAATTCGACAGTGGATATTTCGGCTTCATCTTTAGCTTATCAGGCTTGAGTTCACTTTATGGCTTTGTTGATTACAGATAAATGCATCAATTGTGACATGTGTCTACCTGAATGTCCCAATGATGCCATTTATGAAGGCTTAAAGATTTATGAAATCGATGTCGCACGTTGTACTGAATGTGTCGGTTTCTATGCGCACCAAACTTGTGTTTCAGTTTGTCCGATTGAGTGCATTGTGCCTCATCCTGAACATGTGGAGACAGATGAGCAGTTAATGGAGAAGTTTAAAGGCTTGAATTTATTTAAATCTTAAATTCGTGATGTGATTGGTATATTAATTGCTTACTCCGCTTTATATTTTATAGAGAAACAACCTTGGGGAAAGTATAAAAATAAGGTTGTAAAACAAAAATAGCTGGGCAACGAATAGGATTCAAAATGTGTGGGGACATTTTTGAATCCTAATTTTGCAGACAAAAAAAGGAACTCCGGTGTTAGCGTCCAAAGTTCCTGTAAAACGAGAATATTAAGAAAAATAATATTCAAATGACAACATTCAGCGCGGCCAGTGTGTTTCTCGAAACACACTGGCCTTTCTTTTATTGACCAGAGCGGATGATGTAATCAAAAGCAGACAATGAAGCTTTCGCGCCTTCACCTGTCGCAATGATGATTTGTTTGTACGGTACTGTTGTACAGTCACCGGCAGCAAATACACCTTTCACATTGGTTTCGTTGCGCTCGTTAATTACGATCTCACCACGGTTTGAAAGTTCAACTGCTGTTTCTTTTAAGAAATCAGTGTTTGGTAACAAACCGATTTGTACAAAGATACCAGCCAATTCAATCGTTTTGATTTCATCTGTTGCACGGTCTTTGTAGTTCAATGCAGTCACTTGTGAACCATCACCAACCACTTCTGTAGATAATGCATTCATGATCACAGTCGTATTCGGTAAGCTGTTTAACTTGTCTTGAAGGACTTGGTCAGCACGAAGCTTAGTATCAAACTCAACAAGTGTTACATGTTCCACAATACCTGCAAGGTCAATCGCCGCTTCTACACCTGAGTTACCACCACCAATCACTGCAACACGTTTACCTTTAAACAATGGACCGTCACAGTGTGGGCAGTATGCAACACCACGAGTACGATATTCTTGTTCACCCGGAACGTTCATTTCTCTCCAACGTGCACCTGTTGAAAGAATCACTGTTTTAGATTCAAGTTTTGCACCATTCTCTAAAGTTACTTCAACTAGACCATTGGCAGTTTGATCTGCACCTTTGATGTCAGATACACGTTGCAAGTTCATGATGTCCACACCGTACTCACGTACATGTGCTTCCATTTCAGCAGCAAACTTAGGACCTTGAGTCTTTTGAATCGACGTGAAGTTTTCGATGTCCATGGTATCCATAACCTGACCGCCCATGCGTTCAGCTACGATACCGGTTTTGATACCTTTACGTGCTGCATAGATTGCAGAAGTATTACCTGCAGGGCCACCACCAATCACAAGGACATCAAATGCTTCTTTGGCATTTAGCTTTTCAGCATCTTTTGCAGCAGAGTTGGTGTCTAATTTAGCAATGATTTCTTCCAAAGTCATACGACCTTGACCGATGTGGTTGCCGTCTTGGAATACCATTGGTACAGCCATGATTTTGCGTTCTTCCACTTCGTCTTGGAAGAATGCACCATCAATCATGGTTGCAGTTGTGCCTGGGTTATAGATCGCAATCAGGTTCAAGGCTTGAACTACGTCAGGACAGTTATGGCAGCTTAGAGAAACAAACACATCAAAGTCAGTTTTAAGACCTAGACCTTTGATGGTGTTCAGTACTTCGTCAGAAACTTTCGGTGCATAACCAGAGGTTTGTAGCAAAGCTAGAATCAAAGATGTGAACTCGTGGCCCATTGGTAGACCTGCGAAGAATACACGTGGATTTTCACCTGCTTTTGCAATACCAAAGCTTGGCGCACGGCTGTTGTTACCGTCAAAACGTGCTGTCACTAAATCAGATAAAGCAGCAACTTCAGTTACCAATTCTTTAATTTTGTCTGATTTGTCAGTGCCGTTTAAAGTCGCGACGATTTCAATCGGGCCTTCAAGGCGTTCAAGTAAGGTTTTTAATTGAGCAGAAGTATTTTGATCTAACATTGCTAACGTCTCCAGAGGAGTAAATTTATTTGATGAGAGAATGATAGAACAAACCATTAAATAGGTGAAACGGTTTGTTTTTATAAAATTAATCGGTTTTACAAATCAAATGATTAAATTTCTTTCTAAATCATAAATATATGGGCGTATATTAACATTAAAATGATTTATTTCGCACACATATATCGTGATAAATCCCTCATTTTTTTCTTTTTTATTGAAATTACACCAAGTCTATGCAAGACATACGCACGACCTGATCAATTACAAAATCTTTATAAAGCTTTAAGTTTCATTTCAGCAAGTCGGCTTTAAATCAAAGGAAATATCAGATGATTTGACTGCTTTTGAGTTCCATCAATAAAGCCACAATCAATCCCTTGCATCAATCAGCCATCGATCTACAAGTATAAAATCAACAGTGAGCAGAATAATGAAAATTGAATTTGTCTTTGATATTGTTTATCCCATGAGTTATGTCGCATTTCAAAAGTTAAAACAAAACTGGAATGAACATACAGCAACCCGTGTAGAGCTATTACCGATTCAACGCGCTCCAGAAATTCCTGAACAAGGCTTAGATGTGCTGCAGTATTTAACCAATAAGTATGGCGCGAGTGCAGCAAATCGAAAACTCGAAATGACAAAATTTGCCGCTTATAGCGAAGATGTGATTGTCAATATTGAGTACATGAAACGTATGCCAAACAGTCAACTGGCTTATCAAGCTATTTTGGCCTTGGACAATATTCTGGATCAATATGCCCTGACTCAAGCCCTATTCCATGCATTATTTGCACATGGTCAAAATATTGCTGATATTCACGTTTTAAAAAGCATCATTGAAGGCATTGGTTTAGATGGCTCGAAAGTACTGCGCTCAATTCAACATAAAGATATTGCAGACCGCCAGCATGAAATTACACAGTATGTAAAATCAAAGGGACAACACCCCATTCCTTTTTACCTTGTGGATGGCGAAGTAAATGATCAGACTTTTTCTACACAGGAACTTCGACAACTTTTTCATCGCGCAAGTTAATCTACCCAAGATCAAAAATCCCCATACAATGTGATGGGGATTTTTATTCTGAGCAATGCAATTATCTAAAAAGAAAATAGGCCTATTAATGAAGTCCCTGCTCAATTCGATTAATCCGTGATTTGAACTGCTGAGAAAGCAGATACAAAATTAAGCTCAAAACCAGCGTGAGTACTATCACGGTGATCAACACCCAACGTACAACAACTTCTACTACATTGGCTTGCTGAACTTGTTTTTCCACGCTTTGCGCCATCGGTGTCATGGTTTTATCAAATAGCTGATTTTGCATCGCCCAGAGCTGTTCAGGCTGAAAACCGTATTCACGGAATTTTGCTGGATTTTGTTGCTCGGTATTGATTAAGGATTGCACCAAAGGAATTGCTGTCGCACGATCTACAGGCTTATGCATCAAAGCAGCTTGTGCAAGTAAATAGTCTTGCACAGGTTTTGCCAATTGTGCATCTTCCATCTCGAAAGCCAGCTGGCTTTCCTGAATATTTTTTTCATAATGTACCAATTTTTGATCTGCTGCACGATCATCATGATTAAGGTCATATTGCACATAGGTTAAGCCTGACCAAAGCACGATAAACGATAAAATCCAGCCAACAAATTTCAATACAAAAGATTGGAATCGAATTCTAAAAAATTGAAATTTTTTTAGAAAACCAACCAAGAAAAATGCGCCAATAAATGAAACGATGAGTTTTAGAAATAACCAGCCAATAAAGGATAAAAAGTTTAAAAAATAGTCGGAAGACTCACCGAGTTGATATGTCAAATCACCTGCACTAACGGGAATATGCAGTTGCTGTACGCTAGAACTTAGGCCAAAAAAGCTATAAACCATATCATGCTGAATAAACAACATCACAGCCGAAACGATCAGTACAGAAACACTGGTTAAGGTCAATAACGTCAAATTGCGTTGACGCTTCTTAATGGTTTGAAGCCCTGTTTCCAGTTGCTGCGGATTTAGCGCATATTCATCAATGGGAGGCAAAGACATACTCCTTCAGATTATATTTTCACCTCCCTCACAGTTTATGAAGAAGGGTTTGAACCACTCGATTCAATTACTAAATGATTCAAATTGTTTTGTAAGGCACGAATACGTGTCGTCGCTTCTTCACGCTTTTGTACACCTTCTTTCTGAATTTGAATCACATCATTAACGGTTTTAATGAGGGTATTTTGCACATGTTCAAGTGTTTCGATATCAATCACTGAACGCTGATTGGCTTTCGCTGTATCGACAGAGTTTTGATGCAACAAATCTGCATTGCGTTTTAATAGGTCATTGGTCGCATCATCAATGCTATTTGCCAATTGCACGCTGTTCTTTTGTTCTTGCAATGAAATCGCCAAGCTAATTTGGTTTTTCCAAGCCGGTAAGGTGATATTTTTAATAGCATAAAATTTATCAACCAACATCAAATTGTTGGATTGAATAATGCGAATCATCGGCAAGGTCTGCATCGCAGACTGTTGCAAGATCTGTAAATCACTCACACGTTTTTCAAGATTATTTGCCAAATGATTGAGGTCATAAATTTTTTGCGTAGTGGTTTGATCTTGAACTTGAGTGGTTAAGCTTGCAATTTCCTGTTGAATTTCCTGCTCTTTCAACTTTCCTGCGGCGATATACACCCCTAATTGTTTATATTCGTCTTGTACGCCTTCAAACATTTTATCCAAGGTATTTACACGGGCTTTTAAGCCATTTTGCGAAGTTTCAATTTCTTTGACCAACGCATCAATTTGCTCTTTGGTGGTATTAAAGTGCTGATCAAAACTTTGCTTAGCACCTTTAAATTTATTCAGCAAACCACCAAAAAATCCTGAGCTTTTAGATTTATTTAAAATGCTCGTGGTATTTAGCTGCTGTGCGACTTGTACCACCTGATTGAGCTTTTGACCTGTCGCATCTAGATCTTTATTTTGCACCAAATTTAATAATTCATCGGTATAGGTCGACGTCTTGGTGGCAATGTTTTTACCATATTCAGCAACACTATTATGACTTAAATCTGCCAATTCCTTACGTGCAGCTTCGACTTCGTGAAAATCGGAAGTTTGTAAGCCAATTTCCTGCAAATTGAGTTGCTGAAACTTTTCTTCAGTCAACTCTTTGCTTACTTCAACGGGTAAATTTTTGGCATCTAAATCGGTCATAACTCACCTTATATTTCTAAGACTTAGAGGAATTCTCTAATGATTTTTTTAAAGTTTTAATCAAATTTTCACGGCTATTATCAAGCTTTTCCAATGAACTTGTCGAGTTACTTTGACGACTTTGTTTCACATGATATTGCCATGCTGGAATCAACACCTGCTGAGCTTCCTTATATCGATCTAATAATTCAAAAGAAAGCTGCTGAGAAAGCTGCATTTGCGTAATTGCAATATCATTACTGGCTTGTAAGGTTTGCAACGTATTCACCTTTTTCGATAAACGTTCTGCAAAGTTGTCAAGCGGATGCTGTTTTTTTACAAACTGTGGGTATTCCACCAAGAACTCTTCAGCCGCGACGATATAGCGCGCCATTTGCTCACGTAAGCCTTGTAGTTGATTAAAACGTGCTTGGGACTTTTGAATTTCTAACTGTAATTTTTGGCTCAGATGATTTGCCCGATCAAGTAATTGATCTAGATTTTTATAATATTCAACTTGTCCTGAACCATATTCCAAATCTATGCCTAACCATTTTTGCAGGGCATTAAATTTGCGTGTTTTTAAATATTTTTTTGAATTGGCTAAGGCTTGAATCAACTGCTCAATGGTTTGACTAAGTTGTTTCGTCAACTGAGGGTCAACACCGTCTAGCAGCACCGACTGTGCTTGAATTAATTGATCTGCATAATGATTTAGACGATATTGATCGGTCAGTAATGGCACAAGGTCATTCCGCTTAATCGAAAGCACTTCCGCCCGATCTACCGTAATATCCTTTAACGGCACCAATACATCAATTTGTGACATAGCCAATTAAACTCAATAAAATCATTTTTATACTACAAGTTCTGCCATAAAAGTCTTGTAGTATTTTGCAAAAAATACATCTATTTCATCGGTCAAATTTCGTTATTAAATTCAACCGTTGCATATAGAACCGCCTAAGCAGCCATACGGCATCATTTCAATGGATATGATGACCTACACAGATGAATTCAAGCTTAAGATACCCAAAGATTCAATCTAGATTTAAATTAAACAACTGACTCTACATGAATTATTATCAAAATTATCGTAAAATTTAATCCATATACTTTAGAACCAAATATTAGATCAATAAATTTAGAGGCTTAAATGGAACGTTTTTTCCATAACACAATGTATGCAGCACGTTGGATTCTGGCTCCCGTGTACTTTGGTTTATCCTTTGCACTGCTACTGCTCGCGATTAAATTTTTCCAAGAAGTCATTCATGTCCTTCCGCATATTTTAGAATATTCAGAAGCTGACCTGATTTTAGTCATTCTCTCTTTGGTCGATATGACTATGGTGGGCGGACTGATTGTGATGGTGATGTTTTCAGGCTATGAAAACTTTGTTTCGCAATTAAAAATTAATGAATCGACCAATCGCTTGAATTGGCTCGGCACCATGGATGCCAACTCATTAAAACTCAAAGTTGCAGCATCAATCGTGGCAATTTCTTCGATTCATTTATTACGCATTTTTATGGATGCGAAAAACATCCCCAATGACAAAATCATGTGGTACATCATCATGCATTTAACCTTTGTTTTTTCTGCTTTTATGATGGGTTACTTGGATAAAATCAGTAAGCACTAATCTATGTAAGATCAATGAAGCCATTTGCGATTATGGCTTCTCGTCAAATTTTAAATCCAGTTATTCATCAAGTTCACTCATTCGCCTTAAACGATCAAGATCCAAGATCACGATTTGTCCATAATTCCACGCGATCACTTGTGTTTGGACAAATTGCTGCAGATGTTTATTCAACGTTTGGCGTGAAATATTAAAAGACTCTGCAAATTCCTGCTGACTGAGTTTCAGGGGAATTTCCTGCCGACATCCATATTGCTCATAGAGTCGTATCAAATGTCTAGCAATACGCTGCTCTAGCGTTGCCGTTCGCAAATAACGATTATGCTCAAACATCAAATACATGCGTCGACTGAGAGATTGCACGACATTCCAAAGCGCCTTCGGATCACGCTGTAAAACTGCTAAAAACCTTGTTCCAGAAATGATTGCCACCTCGACGTGTGTCGCAGCAAAATAATCATAATTCAAAGGCTTTTGTTGTAAGAGTGCGACAAAATTAAATACCGACTGGCGACGGATATAGTCATTTACAATCAATTCACCATTATTTTGCAACCAACCAATTTGTAGCGTACCTGAAAGCAAAATATAAATATCTTGCACGATTTGTTGTTGTTTTAAGATGTGCTGCTGCGAATGAAACCGTGAATATTTCACCTGTTGCACAAGCTGTTCTAAAGTCTGATCGCTAAAGCCCTGAAAGATGTCTTCATTACGCAAAATTTGCAACAAATGCTGTTGGGCTGTGTTCTTTTGATCGCTCACGTCTATAAAAAAATGCCTAAGATCTCATTGATCTTAGGCAAGTGCTGAAAAATGTAAAACCATTGTTTTTCGCATTATTTATCTGTTTTTATGCTGTTTTAAATGACGCTCTAATACTTAAGATGCTTTCTCATAAATACGGCCTGCTTCAGAACGGAAGTTTGAAATGTCGGTGTTTTGAATATTTTTCAGTACAGTACTCGGCTGACCATTTACATCGACAGGCACATCGCCCTCGATAGTGACACGTGAGGCGATACGTAGCTCATCACCATAGTCATTGATGGCACGGTGCTGCGTCGCACGATTATCCCAAATTGCAACATCACCAACCGCCCAGCGCCAACGCACAATATTTTCCCATTGCACGATTTGCTCTTGAAAGAGTTCAAATAATCGTCGTGACTGTGCCGGACTGTATCCACTGAAGCGTTTAAAGAAGTGACCCAACACCAAACTTTTTTCACCTGTTTCAGGATGTACACGCACCAAAGGATGCTCGGTTTCTACTTCTACCGCTGTACGGAATAAGTGGCGACCTTCTTCATTGTACTGACCTTTCGGCGCCGCATAGTCATAACTGTTGCTATGCACCGCGCGTAATTGTTCCGCCAACTTTTGCAGCTCAGGACTTAAATCTTCATAAGCGGTCACGGTATTGGCCCAAACCGTATCGCCACCATGTTCAGGTGCAACTACATTTCTTAAAATTGTGGCTTTAGGATAATTGGGCAAAAACGTAATATCGGTATGCCACGAGTCTGCACGCCCACCACGTGAGTCAATTGACAAAGTATGTGCTGTACCATCTTTGAGTGGCACACTTGGGTGATTCAACGGATTACCTAAAAGTCGTGCAAAGGCTTCTTGTTCTAAATCGGTGAGATCTTGCTGCCCACGCACAAATACAACTTTATATTTTAATAATGCATGATTAAATTCATCGACCACGCTTTTGTCTAAATTTCCAGACAACTGAATGCCAGAAATTTCGGCACCAATACGACCGGTCACAGGTTTTACTTCAATATGCTGATATTGATAGTCTGGATTGTAATGATTCGATTCTAATTGTGTCATAGGGCTCTACCTTATTCTTCAAATTATTAAGCAACGATGGTGTTGTTGAAATAAAGTGTGCCGACTTCGTGCCCATGACTCTGTCAATTCTTTGACAGTTTTCCCAAGTTAAACTGCAATGGTTGTAATAAAATCTGCTTAACAACTTTTGCCGATTTCATATCTAAAAATGCGATATCGAAAAATAAAAAAGCCATCAGTATCGATGGCTTTGTGTGCAGAATTTATCTGTATAGCAGTGGAATTATAAATAGTCCCCTTCACGCTCAGGTTGATAGAGCACTTTAATGATTTTGACTTTCATAGTGTGACCATCAGGCTGCGGCCATTCTATTTCCTGCCCTTCAGCCAAACCTAATATGGCAGCACCCACTGGAGCCAAAACATTGACTTGACCTTTATCGCCACGAAAATCATGTGGATAGACCAGTGTAATTTCGGTTGCTTCTGTCGCAGGTGCAATGTTAATGAGAACTTTGGCATTCATACTCACCACATTGGCAGGGACATCTTGTGGAGCAACCACTTCAGCGCGCGCCATCTCATCTTCCAAATGCTCCATCGTCGGCGTCAGCTTAGACTGATGCTCCAACATGGTTTCTAAACGATGTAAATCTTGTTCTGAAAGAATAATATTGGGTTTTTTCATATAAAGTTCCTTTGCGACCTTGCCAACAGATCTATAGCGATGGGCAAATTTTTTGTTATCTCTTATTCCGTTATAACAGAAATATAAATGTTTAGATAACTTTTGAATTTTTCTGATGACATAAAAAAAGCCCCCTTGAGGGGGCTTTCTCAAGTCAGACTTATTTTGCGTAAACTGGGAATTTAGCGCAAACAGCAGCAACTTTTTCTTTCACTGCAGCAATCACAGCTTCGTCACCTTTGCTGTCTAGAACGTCAGCGATCCAGCCTGCAAGGTCACGTACTTCAGCTTCGCCAAAACCACGTGTTGTTACAGCAGGAGTACCGATACGGATACCCGAAGTCACGAATGGAGAACGTGGGTCGTTTGGTACTGAGTTTTTGTTCACAGTAATGTGAGCAGCACCTAACCAAGCATCGGCATCTTTACCAGTAATGTCTTGTTTAATTAAAGATAATAAGAACAAATGGTTCTTAGTACCGCCAGAAACAACATCATAACCACGTTCGATTAAAACTTCAGCCATTGCTTGCGCATTCTTAACAACTTGTTGTTGGTAAGCTTTATATTCAGGCGCCATTGCTTCTTTGAAGCAGATCGCTTTAGCCGCTACAGCGTGAACTAAAGGACCACCTTGGTTACCTGGGAATACAGCTGATTGTAATTTTTTCTCGATTTCTTCGTTTGCTTTCGCAAGGATTAAACCAGAACGTGGACCACGAAGTGTTTTATGTGTAGTCGTTGTAGTTACGTCAGCAATTTGTACTGGGCTTGGGTAAACACCAGCAGCAACAAGACCAGCTACGTGAGCCATATCTACGAATAAGTAAGCGCCAACTTTGTCCGCGATATCACGGAAACGCTGCCAATCAACAACTTGGCTATACGCAGAGAAACCAGCCACGATCATTTTTGGCTTGTGTTCTTCAGCTAAACGTTCAACTTCTTCATAGTCGATTTCGCCAGTTTCTGGGTTCAAACCGTATTGAATTGCGTTGTAAGTTTTACCAGAGAAACTAACTTTAGCACCGTGAGTCAAGTGACCACCGTGAGCCAGGCTCATACCTAAAACTGTATCGCCTGGGTTAAGTAGCGCAAGGTAAACTGCAGAGTTTGCTTGTGAACCAGCGTGTGGTTGAACGTTTGCATAATCAGCACCAAACAATTCTTTAGCACGGTCAATGGCCAATTGTTCGATCACGTCTACATACTCGCAACCGCCGTAGTAGCGTTTACCAGGGTAGCCTTCTGCATATTTGTTAGTAAGTTTTGAACCTTGAGCTTCCATTACTGCAGGTGAACAGTAGTTTTCTGAAGCGATTAACTCAATGTGCGCTTCTTGGCGAGCATCTTCATTCGAGATCGCTTGAGCTAATTCAGGGTCAAATTGAGCAATAGAGGTGTTGGCAAACATTAGCGAGGTCCTATTAAATTAGGGCTTTTAAGCCGTGCTAAGATTGGCGCGTATTGTAGCATGAAGTTTTAGAAATGAGAGAGGGAAGTTTGTGCTGTTTTTAAATAAATAATGCCCGTGTTGAATCTGCACGAGCACTATTTAAGTCAAATCAACTTATTGATTTGGCATGAGAGTCTCTACATCTTGCACAAAATTTGCCAGATTATCGGTATAAATACTAATATGATCTGCTGTCGCTTGCTCACGATAGTCAATCGATGTTCCCGGCTTAGCAAGGCTAATCATAAATTTAGTCGCATCTGCTGGAATGGTTTGATCGGCTTTACCTTGATAAATGATGATCGGCGTTTTCACCGCTGTCGTTAAAGGCTATGAACCTTCACTCATAAAGTTTTGGATTGGCTTTAAAGTTAAGAAATCAGACTGCGTGCGGCCATAGTTATCCAAAGTCGTGTTCTGACTCGCATAACTGAGCATGTCATCTTGAATTAACTTGGTTAACTCGCCTGAACACACTGTTTCAGCCTGAGGTGCAATCGCAGCCAGATGTCCACTAAATACTTTTGAATAATCCACACTGTTTTTATGCCCTTGCATACCCGCAATGATCTGCGCAGTAAAACTGTCTAAAGGTGCATAAATCATACTTTGCACGGTTGCAGGTTTACCTACAGCTAACTTCTCGCCTGCGTCAAGAATGAGCGCAAGATTATTTGCAGGTGCTATGGCAATCGTTCCCTTATAATTTAAGTCAGCACGTGATGCATATTCAGCCGCACCTAACACGGCCTGACCACCTTGAGAATGTCCGATCGAAAGCCAATCCTTCGACACCGTTTTACCTTGACTGGTTAAGTAACTTCGAGCTGCAACAACGGCATCGGTAATCGAAAAGGCTTCACTTTTTAGATTCAGATAAGGATGGTTTTCACGTCCACTAGGTTCCCCTAATCCTTCATAATCGGGTGCCACAACGACATAACCCTTTGCCAATAACATTTGCAATAAATATTCAGTGCCTTGCAAACCTTGTCGGCTCGGAGCGCATTTATCAGCCACACCGGTCGTTCCATGTGCCCAAGCCACAATTTTCCAACCACCTGCCGGAGCAACTGTTTTTGGGGTAAAGACTAAGGCTGTGGCTTGAACAACTTTGCCATCTACTCCTAGCATTTTATAGGTCATCAATCGGCTGTCTGCACTCACAGCAGGCATATTGTCTTGACTATAGGCTGTTGTAGTTACCACCGGATTTTTGATCTGATTGAGATCAGCATTTGTTTCAGGATTACTAAATTGTTGGTCATTACTATCATTACCGCAGGCTGCTAAAAATAGCATACTGCTGACTAAAACCGTTAAACGCAGCATTTTCATTCCATGATCCTTTTTTTTGTTGTTTTAAAGTCAATTTTTCATTGAATATGAATCATTAAATACATGGAACAAACTTTTGTTCAAGCCTAATTTTTAAGCAACTACTCTTATTTTAATTTATCAAATTAATATAGAACTAAAACTTTGTTTTAGCTCGATATGGATTAACAGCATTCAAATAAATCAACCACCCCGATCTCAGAAAAATGGCTGAACTTATATTTCTGATCATTGGATACAGATTGGGCTATTTTTCGGAGGTTAAAGCAAAATGTAAAATCAACAAAAATGCTGTACCCCCTGCCAACTACACAAACATATGCACAAAAGTAAAGCCGAAAAACCACCATGCCATTGATCGTGAACATACTCTAGTGCTTAATCCACTTAGCGACATTTTTGGATATCACGATGGACAAAAGCCTTTAAAATAAGTCGATTTAGAAGATGGTTTAGCTTTATCCCGCTGTAAAGGTTTTATTTCAGCAGATGCGATAAAAGCAGATTATTTAAACACTGCGCAGCCATCTTCATAATATTCCTACAAATAATCACAGCATGGGTTTGTCAGTGTGGATGTGATCATGTACATTCATAAACATTATTCAACATGCTGGAACTGGACATGCAAGCCATCATTCTCGACACAGAAACCCATACACTAAATGGACAACCCATCGAGATTGCCTATGCTCCAATTCAGGTGGCAGATGCCAAAATTACCCTAGATAAATCTAAAATTTTTGATCAACTTTATCGTTGTGATGAAGCAATTTCTTTTGCAGCAATGGCTGTACATCATATTTTAGAATCAGATCTTGAAGGTCAGCCCCACTACAGCAGTTTTGAACTCCCATCAGAGACGACATATATCATTGGGCATAATATCGACTACGATATTCGAGCGCTCGAAAAATGCGGTGTAGATGGTTCAAAAATTAAAGCCATTTGTACCCTTGCCCTTGCTCGTCGAGTTTGGCCTGATGCAGAAGCGCATAATATTTCTGCCTTGATATATATGATCACCAAAGGCAGTGAAAAAGCACGTGAAATGATCCGTAAAGCTCACCGCGCAGATATGGATATTATTTTAACTGCTAATATTTTGATGCATATCGTCCATCACTTAAAAATCAACAGCATCGAAGAATTATACGAAGCTTCGGAAGATGCTCGCATTCCACGCAGTATTAATTTTGGTAAACACCGTGGTACCGCAATTGCAGAATTACCTGCGGACTATGTGCAATGGCTATTACGTCAAGATGACTTAGACCCTTATTTGCGTAAAGCTTTAGAAAACTCTTCTGTCATTACTCTATAAATCATTGATTGTTTAATATTTTCTTAATATTACTGTCATTATCACTGCATAGGATTGCCTTAATTCTTTTGAGCTATGGAATTAAGGCATGTTCAACTATCAAAAAACTGAGCTGGGTTTTCAAACTTTAAAAGACCGACAGCTCGCATTAAATGCAAGACAACGTCGTCTGCTACTCTTAATTGGTAGTGATGACTTTAACCAAATGCCAGTGCATTATCAGCAGCGGATTGCTGAAGTGTCCTTGCTCGAGCAACTGATGGAACTTGGGCTGATTCAGCCAATTACAGCACATGATCATCAACGCCTTCAAAACTCCGATTTTTCTGCTTTTAATACTCCTAAAATAGCGCCTAGCAAAACGCCCGATCTCAATATCTTTAGCCCTGCATCCGAGCTCACAGCGCAAGTACATGTGACTTTTAATGAACTTTCAATGCCTACAATGGAAGTTCCTCAGACTCAGTCACAGCACGAAATAACTAACTCCCTGCCAATGGATGCAATGGGCTTTATATCCCGTCAATTTAATCAAGCTATACCTGAAAACATAACATCAAACAACCCTGTATTAGCAGAACAAATCATTGATTTCATCGAGCACGATTTTGATGAGTTACAGAATTTTATGTGCAGTTACTTACAGCGTTATTGTGGGCTGATGGCAAAAAAATTAATGCTTAATATTCAACAGGCCACGGACATTGCAGAATTAAAAGCCTGTCAGATGCAATGGATAACCTGTCTAAATGAATCCAATATTCAACCTAAACTCTTACAACATGCATTACAGCAAATTAATTACAGTATAAAAAATCTGCAACAACTGGTTTGACTTAGAGACTTTTCCTCACTTCTCATTCAAAAAACAACTTAATGAGGTGAGTTATTCTTCACACATATCAATATAAAGAATTGAATTTTATTAACTTTATCTATTCACTTATTTCTTTTATGGTTTTAACTACTGTTTTATACGACCTTCCCCTAATGTCAATCAACAGTAAAAAATCGCAAGAATAAAACCGATCTCCTAGCGTTTGAGCATGTCAATGTCACAACAGTTTTGTTTAGAATTTGATTCTTTCGATAATCCTATGCAACTCAGCAAAATTGGCAATTGGGTATTTACCTTCTTAACCTCACCAGACGAATTGCCTAATGTTCAATTGGCCATTACCTATGTCATGCCACGAAAAATTAGTGATGAATTACAGCCTAGACGTGTGGTCATTCAAAATACAGCCATTGAAACAATTTGGCGTATAGAACAAGTTGAATGCTTCAACAGCCAAACGAACCAAGAACTCACCTTTACAGCAGCGGAACCTCAAGCTCAATTGGTTTTAAACAGTATCATTGAAGAATTTGCCCGTTATGATGTCCCATTGGTATTCAAGCCGCTTTAATTTAAAGCGAATTCCAACTTATTTTTCATAAAGATTTAAGCTGTCTCAATGATTTAACCAAAGTTAGCTAGATAGACATTAAATGAAAAATAATCCATACAGATTATTGTTGCTCAATTCATATACACTATTCCTGCTCAATAATTTTTGACCATGGATAATAAAAATGAATTTAGCCAATTATTCTAATGATCAGGCACTCATCCTTTTCAACCTATATAGCAGCCTTGAACAATGTCTAGATGCGATTGGACATCTGCACCTTGGACCCAAACTAGTGCTGACCGACCATGATGTATCGAAAGATCATATGATCGTGCAACGTTTTCAAGCTGGGGTTTTAACTCAAGAAATCCAAGTGCGTAAACATGACGTTGAATTGTCTTCTAGCAATCCGATGACGCGCTATCAGTTACTCTCTTATATTTTGAATCAATTTAAAGCAGATCAAACAGCTTAAATTTCAATCTCTAAAAATAAAAAACTCACCATAAGGTGAGTTTTTTTTATTCATTCAATTTAAGCTTCTAAAAGCTTGTAAATACTGTCCGATTTTTGACTTTCAAAAAGTAATTCGATACTGGGTAGGATGATTTCACCTGCAATAATGATATGTTCAATGCGATGAAACAGCCCTCTTGAATCTTCTTCTGAAGGATTACGCACCAAAGCTTGTGCTTCATAAACCTGACTAAATTGGTCCTTTACCTTTATGTCAATCATCTGTGTCATGGTAACGTCTCTACTTGTTTTAATAATTGCATTTTTTATATCACACCTTTACACATTAACTTACTTTGTAAATGTTAGATTTCATGGCAATGTAAACTTATTTTACTTTATTAATTATATATCAACAACATAGGTTGACTATTTAATTATTGTTTGACAAAAACACTATATTTTCACATTTTGAAAGACATTAAAAAGCCCGCATTGCTGCGGGCTCTATGTTGGAAGGCTAGTGCTGATTTCTTGTCTGTAATATTCAAAAACATCTTAAATATTACTAAACTCAACGAGCTGTCATTGATCCGTCCAACCTATTAGTAGCGTCTTGGTTATGACCTACTGTGATTTCAATATAGCACTTTCAATTCTCTTGCCAAGCCTTGCTAATACTTCAAAACAATTGATCAAATAAAATACAATTGATATTTTTTCAAAATAAGCGATCATAGCTCTGCCCAATGCTTGTGAAAGATTTAAATAAATAGGCCATTAAAAATAAATTCAACACTATCAATCTATAAACATTCTTTTCTCTTACTTTTAATTCAAGCTTTGACAACCGTTGCATTAATATCTGACCTGAATTTTAAGTCTGATATTCATTTTTAACAGTCCTTAAAAATACTAGTAAGTAAGGTTGCCGTCTCAAATTAAAATCTAAAACAAAAAAAAGCCTCTGTATCACTACAGAGGCTTTTTTGAATTTGGCGGAAGCGGTGAGATTCGAACTCACGGAGGACTCGCGCCCTCGTCGGTTTTCAAGACCGGTGCATTAAACCGCTCTGCCACGCTTCCATGTGCGCCATAATACGGAGGTTTTATTCATCTGACAAGTAAAAATTACAACTAAACCATTCAAATGAATATTGTTTCGCCAAATCCTTAAAGTTTAGCCGCAAGCTCCGCACCTTCACGTATTGCGCGTTTCGCATCTAACTCTGCTGCTAGTTTTGCACCACCAATAATATGGTAATTGGCAAGGGTTTTCTCACCCTGTTCTGGCATCAAATGCTTTACCGATTCCTGACCTGCACAAACGACAATCGTATCTACACGTAATAATTGATCATGCCCTTCATATTCAACCCAAAGACCTTCATCAGTAATGGCTTTGTATTGAACACCACGCAGCATACGAACCGCATTTTTCTTTAATTGTGCACGATGTACCCAGCCTGATGTTTTACCTAACCCAGCACCAATTGCAGTTGTTTTACGTTGTAATAAGTAGATTTCACGAACAGGAGGTTCGAGCTCAGCAGCCTGCATACCACCTTCTGTTATGTAGTTTGGATTTGGATCAACACCCCACTCCCGCTGCCAATCCGCTAAAGGCATTGGTTGTGGCTGATGTGGTGGTTTGAGTAAAAATTCAGATACATCAAAGCCAATGCCGCCTGCACCAATCACAGCAACTTTATTGCCCACAGCTGCGCCTTTCAGCACTTCTGCATAAGACAAGACATTCGGTGCATCACCACCTTCAATTTTTAAGCTGCGAGGAACCACACCTGTTGCAATAACAACTTCCTCAAACCCTTCACGTTCAAGTTGTTCACGGTTTACACGCGTGTTTAAACGCAGATCGACACCCGTTTTTTCGATTTGAACTTTAAAGTAGCGAATCGTTTCATGAAATTCTTCTTTGCCGGGAACGACTTTTGCCAAATTAAATTGACCACCCACTTCTGTACCCGCTTCAAATAGTGTCACCGCATGGCCTCGGCTTGCCGCTACCGTTGCAGCAGACATACCTGCCACGCCACCACCGACGACTGCAATGCGCTTCGGTTTTTTGGTCTTTAAATAAACCAATTCAGTTTCATATGCCGCTCGTGGGTTGACCAAACACGTCGCACGCTGATTTTTAAAAGTATGATCTAAACAGGCTTGGTTACAGGCAATACAGGTATTAATTTCATCGACACGATTGGTCGCCGTTTTATTTACCCAAAACGGATCTGCCAAGAATGGACGCGCCATTTGCACCATATCTGCCTTGCCTGAAGCCAAAATTTCTTCAGCAGTATCTGGCATATTGATACGGTTGGACGCAATGACAGGGATCGCAACATGTTTTTTGACTTCAGCGGTATAGTCCACAAACGCTGCGCGAGGCACTGAGGTCACAATTGTCGGAATACGTGCTTCATGCCAACCAATCCCCGTGTTCAATAACGTCACACCTGCTGCTTCCAATGCTTTAGCAACAGTAATGACTTCTGCCATGGTGTTCCCATCATGAACCAAATCAAGCAATGACAAACGGAAGCAGATAATAAATTTCTCACCCACTTCAGCACGTATTGATTTCACAATATCAACCGCAAGGCGCATACGATTTTCAATTTCACCGCCCCAACGGTCTGTCCGTTGGTTGACATGACGGCTTAAAAACTGATTCAGCAAGTAGCCTTCTGAACCCATGATTTCAACACCATCATAGCCGGCCTTATGTGCAAGGCTTGCCGTTTTGACATAATCATCAATGGTTGAAAGAATTTGTTTGTCCGTTAATTGACGTGGTTTAAAAGGTGAAATCGGAGATTTAATCGGACTTGCTGACACTGCAAAAGGCTGATAGCCATAACGCCCAGCATGCAAGATTTGCATTAAAATTTTGGCACCATGTTTATGTACTGCATGGGTCACCAAGCGATGCGGAGCAATATCACCTAAAGTATTCATGGTTCCGCCAGCAGGTAACAGCCAACCTTGACGGTTTGGCGAAATACCGCCTGTAATAATCAGGCCGACACCACCTTTCGCACGCTCACCAAAATAAGCCGCAAGCTTAGGATAATTATAAAAACGATCTTCCAGCCCACTATGCATGGACCCCATCACGACACGGTTTTTAATCGTGGTAAAACCTAAATGTAAAGGCTTTAAAATATTTGCATAGCTAGTCGTTGTCATGCTGAATCCTTATTTTGGCTTTGCAACTTGTTGCATAACACTTTAGCGGTTTTTTTATATTTTGGGATGACAATTTAGAAAATATTCTTCGCCTTTATGGTCAATACCTCCGGATATATTAATCCTTTAACCATAAAAAAAGCCGTGATATATCACATCACGGCGTGTTGTTTTATAAAGCATTATTTCCAATGTTTCAGCTTACTGGTTTGTCCAATCCCGACATTAAAGCTATTGGTTGGATCCAGTTTTTGATAATGATTTTTTAATGCAGGCTTAGCAACATATAAATGCCCAACATTGTGTTCTGCAGGATATTCAGCGCCACGATCATCGAGTAAATGCCACATTGCATGTTCCATTGCCAAAGGGTCTACGCCTTTTTTCACAATATAATCTTGATGAAAAACATGACAGAGAAAATGTCCATAATAGAGTTTATGGATAATTTGCTCATTCATGGCTTTCGGCAAAGTTTCGACCCATTCACGATCATTGCGACGTAATGCAATATCTAAAGCCACTATATCTTCAACTTCTGAACGATGCGTATCACGATAACGAATTGCAGCACCTGCCACCGCAAAGCGATGTAAAAATGCCTTACGACCTTCTTCATCCGTACATTTAAAATAATTGCCTGAGGTTTTATCTAAAAAATACGTTTTCAAATACGCATCAACTTGATCAACATCCTGATTTTCAATACGAATCATCAAATGATGTTCATATAAATCACGAAACTCATTCATACGTTTTGGCAGATGATTCGGCATAAATTTAGTGACGAGTTGTAAAACTTTATCCGATAAACCTTGCAAACCCAGTTTTTCTAAATAGCCATCGACTTTATCTTTCATGGCAAAAGCAGCAGGAACTTTTGCGGTGCCGAATTTTTCAATAAATACAAAAGAATCTTTACCGTATTCAGCCCCAATATCGTATGCCACGCGATGAATGTACTCACCTGCAATCGGGAGGCGTGCAAGATCTTTTAATAGAAAACGACGAATTTCGGTTAAATCATCTTGTGAATTGGTCCCTACATAAAACACCTGACTAGGGATTTTTTCAAAGGTATCTAAACGTACTGCAAAGACGCAGACCTTACCTGCTGAACCCGATGCTTCAAATAGTCGACTCGGATCTGCATTAAAACGTGCAGGTGTATTTTCATCGACTTGTTTAACGTCATGTGAGTAGCGTTGATCTGATGCACAGCAACTTGAATTATTCACAATGTCATTGATTTGATATTTTTTATTTTCTAGCGCTGTGAGGATTTCTTCAGGCGTATTGCCAAGATTGACACCTAGATGATTGACCAACTCTAACTCACCTGACTCATTCACTTGTGCATACAGTGCAAGCTCTGTATAGGCAGGACCGCGGCGCACCAAAGCACCCCCTGAGTTATTGCACACGCCGCCCAAAACCGATGCCCCAATACATGAAGAACCAATCACCGAATGTGGTTCACGATTATATGGCAGCAAATCTTTTTCAAGTTTGTCTAATGTGGCACCCGGTAGACAAATCACTTGCTTGCCTTCATTAATCACTTGGATGCCAACCAAACGACGTGTACTTATCAGCACCACAGGACGGTCATAGTCATCACCAAACGGCGTTGAACCACCTGTCAGACCTGTATTGGCGGCTTGCATAATCACAATACAATTTGCATCCACAGCCGCTTGCAGCACTTGCCATTGCTCAAGCAAAGAGCCCGGTGTAACCACAGCCAATACTTTTCCTGCACCGTAACGGCGACCTTGGCGGTATAAACGTGTGTCTTTATCTTCAGTTAAAACGTGTTGCTTACCGACGATGTTGATGAGGTTTTGAATGGTTTGTAATGATTGAGTTTGCATGCTCGTAGAATTTTCCATTTTCATTATTTTCTCTCCTCGCTAAAGAGGAATTGCATTGTTATGCAATAAAAAAATATTGATTTACATATTTTAAACAACGTAGGTTTATTTGCACATATCAAAAGTTTTTAGTCATTGTTATTAAAATCTATAATGAATATCCCTTCTCCCCTTGGGATGAGTAGCAATGCTACACAAGAGGGTTAGGAGAATTAATCAATAAATACCTCTCCCTAACCCTCTCCTACAAGGAGAGGGAACTTTCATTTTTTAATTTTTTTTGATAACGAATAACTTTCCCAAGAGATCTATTCAAAAAATCACCCAGCCAACTCTTTCTCTAACTTCACCAAACAATCAGATGTAATATCCGCAATGGTTTTTGCACCTGTTAACGTCATCGCAACACGCATTTCTTTATCAATCAGTTCTAAAAGATTGGAAACACCTTCACCACCTGCTGCACCGAGCGCATAAACAAAGGCACGACCGAGCATACAGGTTTCCGCACCCAAAGCCAGCATACGCACCACATCTAAACCATTTCGAATACCAGAGTCCGCAAGGATTTTAATATCGCCTTTTACTGCATCTGCAATTGGCGGTAATGCACGCGCTGATGATAAAACACCATCGAGCTGACGGCCACCATGGTTTGACACCACAATGCCATCTGCACCAAAACGCACTGCATCTTTGGCATCTTCAGGGTCAAGGATGCCTTTAATGACCATCGGGCCATCCCAAAATTCACGAATCCACTCAAGGTCTTTCCATGAAATTGATGGGTCAAAGTTATTGCCCAACCAGCCGATATAATCTTCCAAACCTGTTGGTTTGCCCAAGTATTTAGAAATATTCCCTAAGTCATGCGGACGACCTAATAAACCCACATTCCACGCCCAGTGTGGGTGGAAACACGACTGCATATAACGGCGCATGGCAGCATTTGGGCCACTCATCCCTGAGTGTGCATCACGGTAACGCGCGCCCGGAACAGGCATATCCACGGTAAACACCAGAGTTGAACAGCCTGCTGCTTTGGCACGTTCTAAGGCATTTTTCATAAAGCCACGGTCACGTAGCACATATAACTGAAACCACATGGGACGCTGAATCGCTGGCGCCACTTCTTCAATTGGACAAACTGAAACGGTAGACAGCGTAAATGGAATGCCCTTTTTATCTGCGGCAACGGCTGCTTGAACTTCACCACGACGTGCATACATCCCTGTTAAACCCACAGGTGATAAAGCCACAGGCATCGATAAGGTTTCATTAAACAGTTGGGTTTCTAGACTCAGCTGTGACATGTCATTCAGCACACGTTGACGCAACGCTATTTTTGATAAATCTTCTACATTACGCTTTAAGGTATATTCGGCATACGCCCCGCCATCGATGTAATGAAATAAAAATGGCGGTAAACGACGACGTGCCGCTTCACGGTAGTCATTGGCAGAAGAAATAATCATGCTTATATCCTGTTTAATCGACTGGCACGCTGACGTCGAGCTTCTTCTTCATCAATCATACGCACCTGTTGTACTACAAACTCAATGTGTCCACAGACTGCTTTACGTGCAGCTTCAGGATCACGACGTTCAATTGCATTCATGACTTGAAAGTGCTGATCATGCAATTGATCAAATCGGTGTGCTTCGCTATAAACTTTTCGACGACCTAAAACGACATTAAATTGCAACAGATCAAATAGACCACGCATCATCTGAATCAACACTAAATTATGTGATGCTTCAGCAATTGCTAAATGAAATTTGGCATCTGCACGCGCTGCTTCATCGTCATTGCCTAAAGCCTGAAAATGATTGATCTGATCATAATAATGTCGGATATGTGCCAAGTCCTCTGCTGTAGCACGTTGTGCCGCATACCATGCGGTACCACCTTCTAAAATAATGCGCGCCTCTTGCACATCAAAACGGTAGGCAGGGTCTTCACTAATCAAACTGCTGATGGGCTGCACAATTTGATAACTCGACCAAGTCGCAGGTAATTGCTTTAAAAAAGTCCCCGCACCGACTTTACTGACCAACACGCCCATGCTGGTCAATTGAGAAATCGCTTCGCGTAAAGAGGTGCGTGAGACGCCAAGTTGTTCACACAGTTTCCGTTCAGCAGGCAGACGATCTCCAACTTGCATATTGCTTTCTTCAATGAATACACGAAGACTTTGAACAGTTTTATCAGAGACTTTCATCTGCTTTCCTTAACGTTGTTACACAATGCGTGTTATGGAATCATCCAAGGGAACACATAAGCTTGTAGGGTGATTAAAATCCCCATCATGATTGTGAACGTTATACTGTGTTTTACGGTAAAACGGAATAAATCAGACTCTTTACCTACCAATCCAACTGCCGCACATGCAATTGCAATTGACTGCGGAGAAATCATTTTTCCAGTCACACCACCACTGGTATTGGCAGCAACGAGTAATACTTCTGGCACACCAATTTGCTGTGCAGTAGTTGCCTGTAATGCAGCAAATAGTGCATTGGCTGACGTATCTGAACCCGTAAGGAAGACACCAAGCCATCCTAAAAATGGCGAGAAGAAGGTAAAGGCTTGGCCTGTATGCGCAAGTGCCAATGCCAATGTTGCCGACATCCCTGAATAGTTGGCGATAAATGCAAAAGCCAAGACCATTCCAATCGAATAAATTGGAATTTTTAATTCATTAATAGTTTCACCAAAGGTCACAATTGCTTCTTTAGGCTTCATTTTTAAGAAAATAATGGTAATGATCGCAGCAATGACAATTGCCGTACCTGTTGCCGAAAACCAATCAAATTTATAGATGGCATCGTAGTCCTTCATTTCAGGTACGACTGGCGGCATCTTTTGAACCAATTGATGTAAAAATGGCACTTTGATCGAAATAACCATGTCATGCAGCGCGCCATCTTTGGTAAATAAATCCTTAAACGGTTTAATACTCCAGATCGTGACCATCACCGTTAAGATCGCAAATGGCGACCACGCTTTTGCAATTTGCCCCAAGCTATATTTTTGCTGTTTTTGTGCAGCAACATCTTCACTCATCGTCGCATCTTGATCTGCAAAGCGGAAAATATGTTTAGGCTGCCAATATTTAAATAAAATCGTTAATGACACTAAAGAGGCAATCGCCGCGGTAATATCTGGTAATTCAGGACCGACAAAGTTCGAGGTTAGGTACTGTGCAATCGCAAAGCTACTCGCGCCAACAACAACTGCAGGCCAAGTTTCCTTCACACCGCGCCAGCCATCCATAATCGCCATAATCCAAAACAGTACAATCGGCACCATAAATGGCAGCTGTCGACCAACCATCTGACTGATTTCCATCGTATCAACACCAGACACTTGCCCAGCAACGATAATTGGAATACCCATCGCACCAAAAGCCACTGGCGCAGTATTGACGATCAGACAAAGACCTGCCGCATATAAAGGCTTAAAGCCTAAACCTACCAATAGTGCTGCAGTAATCGCCACAGGGGCACCAAAGCCCGCCGCACCTTCGAGGAAAGTACCGAAAGCAAAGCCAACTAACAGCATCTGTAATCGTTGATCTTCAGTAATGGAAAGAATCGAAGAACGGATGATGTCAAACTGCCCTGTTTTGACTGAAATTTTATACAGGAACACCGCACCAATAATGATCCATGCAATCGGCCATAAACCATAGAAGAAACCGTAGACCATCGAAGCCAATGCCATAAGCGCAGGCATGTCATAGGCAAATAAAGACACCAAAAGTGCCAGTACAACGGTGATCGTACCTGCCACACTGCCTTTTAAACGAAATACAGCAAGCGCCAAGAAAAAAAAGATAATCGGAATGAGCGCAATTAAACTTGATATCCATATATTCCCCATTGGGTCATATATTTGCTGCCATTGAAGCATTGTCATCTCCTTGAAATGCTTACTAAGATTTAATTATTGAGCAATATCAGCATGTGGTCTTTTTGTATTGGTATGACCAATATAAAAATCAAAGACATAAAAACTCATACTATTTTGCTGAAATACTCCGCAATTTTTAAATATTTCAACTCAATCATTCAAGCTTTTCTTGTTTTTGGTATGACCAATATAAAATACAAAAACATTATTTGTCCGTTTAAAAACATCTATATAAACTTTTAAATAATTGTTTTGTAGTTATTATTTATGAATAGATTTTATAAAATATACTTTAGTCTAATAACCAAGCTTTGTTTGACCTCAGTCTCATTTCAATGGGAAGTATAAAAACCAAATCAACACCATATTGGTATGACCATTTATTAAAATCAAATAGATTTCTTTATATTTGCATCCTATTTCTTTCAGAAAATGCATTTTCCGCCTGCAAAAACTAGATGAAGTATTCAACAATAGATTTCAACGATCATTTTTTTCCACCTCATCGCTTGTATCTCATGATTTTTTAGAAAAACCCTGCAGAAAAGTGCTACAATCGCACACATATATGTATTCTTTCAGGCCACCCATTCTCGGTGCCTATATTTATATCGTTAGGATTAACAATGACTGATAATGCAACTATCTTGCAGAATGTCCCAGTTGGCAAAAAAGTTGGTATTGCCTTCTCTGGTGGTCTAGATACTTCAGCTGCGCTTTTGTGGATGAAACAAAAAGGTGCGGAACCTTATGCTTACACAGCAAACTTAGGTCAACCTGATGAAGACGACTACGATGCGATTCCCAAAAAAGCGGAAGCGTATGGCGCAGTTAAAGCTCGCTTAGTTGATTGTCGTTTACAACTTGCTTTAGAAGGTATTGCGGCTATTCAATGTGGCGCTTTCCACATTTCAACTGGTGGTATGCCTTATTTCAACACGACTCCTCTTGGTCGTGCAGTTACAGGTACGATGCTTGTAACCGCGATGAAAGAAGATGACGTAAACATCTGGGGTGACGGTTCGACTTATAAAGGTAACGACATTGAACGTTTCTATCGTTATGGTCTATTGACTAACCCAGCACTTAAAATTTACAAACCGTGGTTAGACCAAACCTTTATTGACGAATTAGGTGGCCGTGCAGAAATGTCACAGTTCCTAATCGACAACGGTTTTGACTACAAAATGTCAAAAGAGAAAGCGTACTCAACTGACTCAAACATGTTAGGTGCGACTCACGAAGCAAAAGATCTTGAATACCTTAATGCGGGTATCAAAATCGTAGACCCAATCATGGGCGTTGCGTTCTGGAAAGATGACGTAGAAGTAAAAGCTGAAGAAGTTTCTGTAACTTTCGAAGAAGGCTTCCCTGTTGCATTAAATGGCAAACGTATCGAAAACCCAGTTGAGTTCATTCTTGAAGCTAACCGTATCGGTGGTCGTCATGGTCTAGGTATGTCTGACCAAATCGAAAACCGTATCATTGAAGCAAAATCTCGTGGTATCTACGAAGCTCCGGGTATGGCACTTCTTCATATTGCTTATGAACGTTTAGTGACTGGTATTCATAACGAAGACACCATCGAACAATACCGTATTAACGGTCTGCGTTTAGGTCGTCTTCTTTACCAAGGTCGTTGGTTCGATTCTCAATCATTAATGCTTCGTGAAACTGCGCAGCGTTGGGTTGCTAAAGCAATCACTGGTACTGTGACTTTAGAACTTCGTCGTGGTAATGACTACACTATTCTAAACACTGAATCTCCTAACCTCACTTATGAAGCTGAGCGTTTAACTATGGAGAAAGGTGACTCTATGTTTAGTCCTGCTGACCGTATCGGTCAATTGACTATGCGTAACCTAGATATCACAGATACTCGCGCTAAATTAGGCATCTATACAAACTCTGGCTTACTTGCAGTAGGTACAGGTTCAGCAGTGCCTCAATTAAAAGACAAAAACAAATAAGATTTGTTGAGTCATAAAAAAACCGCGCATTTTGCGCGGTTTTTTATTGCCGATTTCAGAGAATTTCTCAATGTTATTAAACATTAAGCCACATGCGCTGAACGAATCGATTGATAGTAAATTTGATTCCGTCCGAGTTGTTTTGCACGATATAAAGCCTGATCAGCGATCGTTAATAACTCTTCCTTGGTCAGCATCTCCGCACGATATACGGTTATCCCCAAACTGATGGTGACATGGTTGGATACCAAAGATTTTGCATGTGGAATCTCTAAACGATCAATTGCTTTATAAATATTCGAGGCAACCGCATAAGCGCCATGTGCATCGGTTTCAGGTAGTAAAACCACAAACTCTTCACCACCATATCGCGCTACAAAATCCATATGTCGAATGGCATTTTTAATGGTTTTGGCAATGGTTGAAATTACATCATCGCCTTTTTGATGACCGTAGAAATCGTTATAGTTTTTAAAATGATCGACATCGATAAACAGCACAGCAAGCGAGGTGTTATTACGTCGAGATTGCTCATAAAAGGTATCGAGCATTTCATCAAAAGTACGTCGGTTTGAAATCTTGGTTAATTCATCATGCTGACTTAGATGCAAAAGCTCTGTGGTATGAATACGATGGATTTTTTCACTAATATCCGCGCGCAGCATATTCAAAAAAATCATCCGTTCACGTGCACAGAGCATCTTACTGATTGCAAAACCCAATACACAGCTTCCAATCAGTACACGCCCCAACACCATTACATCAAATTTCACTTCTAATGAAAAAAGCATCAACATGGTGACCACAGCAGCCAACAAGCCAGACATTAACATTTGGACCGGTTTCACCCCCGTCAAAATATAGCTCAAGATATAAATCATACAAAGGATCATCATGGCCTGATGTTTAAGTGCTTCGGTATACACAGTCATGGTGAGCCAAGACATTGAAATAACAGCCCAAAACACTACAAACATACTGGCATGTGAAAAATAAGGCTTCAGCCGGTCATAACGGGCAAAGGTATATAAAGCCAAAAGACACAGCGCACCATTGAGCTGACCAACCAAACAACGAATAAAATCATGCACAAAATGCTGTTGATTAATTATCCAGTAATCTCCGGGAATGATCAGCATCGTGAGCACAAAGTAGATCAACACTCCCATCCAAAAAAAATGACGTATGTTGGTTTGCGCACGATCGAGGCTTAAAGTCCAAAATTGAGTTTCCAGTTTTTTAGGAAACATTTCCCCTACACGACGAGTTTGCCGTGTAATCAGTTCCTCTATTTTTTCTTTATCGTATTGCAACTTTGCAAGGTTATACTTGTATTCCATTTCCAAGCATTTATCTAATTCTTTTAGTCATTTAAAAATACCACAGTTTTATTCTTTATTTATATCTGTTCAGTCATTTGTACAGAAATGTCGTTACCATTTTCACATTATTTGCATTATCATTTGTTTTATTTCCAAGCTTGGAATCGCTGTGAATACGATTACTCTTCTTCAGCCAGATGATTGGCATGCACATTTACGTGACGGTCTAGCCCTAAAGCGTACAGTTCCTGATTTAGCACAACAATTCTCTCGCGCGATTTGTATGCCAAACACCGTACCACCGGTAAAAACCGTTGAAGAAGCAAATGCATACCGTGAACGTATCATGGCACATGTTCCTGAAGGCGTTCACTTTGACCCGCGTATGGTGCTCTATTTCACAGACAACACCCCTGCAAGTGAAGTTAAAAAAATTAAAGAGTCTGAGCATGTTAATGCCATTAAGCTCTATCCAGCGGGTGCAACCACGAACTCAGACAGCGGTGTCAGTGATATTAGTAAAGTCTATGGTGTGATTGAGCAACTCGAAGAACACCAAGTGCCGTTACTGTTACATGGTGAAGTGACCCATAACCATGTCGATATTTTTGACCGTGAAAAACGTTTCCTTGATGAAGTACTTTCTCCACTGTTAAAACAGTTCCCTAAATTAAAATTGGTGCTAGAACACATCACCACAAGTGAAGCTGCGCATTTTGTATTAGAACAAGACCGTAATGTGGCTGCGACAATCACACCGCAACATTTATTGTTTAACCGTAATGACATGTTGGTGGGTGGCATTAAACCGCATTTCTATTGCCTACCGATATTAAAACGTCAAACCCATCAGCAAACTTTGCTCGAAGTTGCGACCAGTGCGAACCCTAAATTTTTCTTAGGTACAGACAGTGCGCCGCACTCAAAAAACGCTAAAGAAAATGCATGTGGCTGTGCAGGATGTTATAGTGCACCAACAGCAATTGAGCTATACGCTCAAGCATTTGATCAAGTCGGTAAAATCGACCGTTTAGAAGGTTTTGCAAGCCACTTTGGTGCAGACTTCTACGGACTCCCTCGAAATACCAATACCATTACTTTGGTAAAAGAAGATCAAGTGATCCCTGAAAGTTTAGACTACTTGGATGGCGAAAAAATTATTCCGTTGTATGCGGGTAAGACCATCCAATGGAGAAAAGTGTGACAGATGAAACTCGACCAGTCATTGGTCAACGTTTCCGTGGATTCCTACCTGTTGTTGTCGATGTCGAAACAGCAGGTTTTAATTCACAGACCGATGCCTTACTGGAAATTGCAGCGATTCCTATTGTGTATGATGCAGAAGGTAATTTTGTACCGGGTGAAGCCCACCATGCACATATCAATCCATTTGAAGGTGCCAACCTTGACCGTCGTTCACTGGATTTTATTGGTGTAGATCCATTTAATCCGATGCGTATGGCCATGGCTGAAGATGAGAAATCAGCATTAAAACGTATTTTTAAGTCAGTGAATGAAGTACGTCGTCAACAAAACTGCACTCATGCTGTTTTAGTTGGTCACAATGCCCATTTTGATTTAGGGTTTGTACAGGCAGCTATTGCACGTACAGGAACAAAAAATCAAAATCCTTTCCATAGTTTTTCCGTATTCGATACAGTGACTTTGAGCGCTGTAATGTTTGGACAAACTGTGCTGGCAAAATCATGTATTCAAGCTGGTATTGAGTTTGATGGTAAAGAAGCACACTCTGCACTTTACGATACTCAGAAGACCGCTGAACTGTTCTGCTATATTTTGAACAAACTCGGCCCTCACCTACTTGACACTATGATGGCGGATCAATAAGATACCGCCATCTTCTAAACGTCCCTATCGTCTAGAGGCCTAGGACATCGCCCTTTCACGGCGGTAACCGGGGTTCGAATCCCCGTAGGGACGCCAATTCTTAAATATTCAAGTCTATTGAATACACATCACCATCTCTCCTGATTATTCAAAATTTTCATTGAATTTGTTGTGTATTAAAAAATCACTTATTGCAAATAATTCTCATTTCTATTGATTATTCTTGTAAAGTTAATGATAATCGCTATCGTTTTTATCTGCATAATTGTTGACAGCCATGCGCTTTGCCTATTCTCCCCTTAATATCGCAATTTTGACTGCTTTAGCATCTCAAACGTATGCAAATGAAAGCCAGATCTCCGAAGAAATCAAAACCAATACGGTGTCGATGACACCTATTGAGGTTGAAGTCAAAGCCAAGCAAGAAGTAGGTAAAACCGTCTACACCAAAGAAGATTTAGAAAAAACGCCGAATAGCTCAAAAAATATCACAGACTTTTTAAAAGTTAATCCAAATGTGCAGTTTAGCCGTGAACAACGTTCTGCAGATTCACAGGCTGAGCTACGACCATCCGAGATATCTATTAATGGCGCGCAAACTTACCGAAATAAATTTGTAATTAACGGCGTCAATACCACCAATAACCTTGACCCTCTGGCAAGCGGCAACTCCTATTCAGGCAAGCTTGATGGTGGCTCACAAGGGATTGCCCTAAATACCGATTTAATTTGTAAATTAGAATTGATCGATAGTAATGTTTCTGCAGCATACGGCGAATTTACAGGTGGTGTAGTTAATGCTGAAACTTGTGCCCCAAATACTGAAATTGGCAAAATCCACGGCTCCCTTACTTACGACTACACGGAAAGTGATTGGTCACGTTATCATTTTACCGATGAAGAAGAAGCTGCAGAGTTTGAAGATCCAACATCATCAAATAATAAAGAATATAAAAAACACGGCCTAAGCCTGAATCTATACAGCAAACTCTCTGAACAATGGGGCATCAATAGTTATGCCTCTAAACGTGAATCCATCGTTCCAGTAATGAGTGGTTTAGAAGATCGCAGTAAAGTCAAAAGCGAGCGTAATAATATCAACTTAGGGACTACCCTTTTTTATACACCTTCGGACACAACCAAAGCGAAGTTTGGCTTTGATTTAGGGGATTTGGACAGTCTAAATTTCGTTGATAAGCGAATAAATTCAAAAAGTATTAGCAATACAGAAACGCTGACATTTTTTGGTGAATTAGAAAGTAAACTCAATAATTCAACATTAAAACAAAATATTAGCTATCAAACGCTAAGCCAAGCACGTGAAAATGATTCAACTACCGGCATTCTTTGGAAGCAAACACCAACTAAAAACTGGAGTTCCAATCCTGGTGAAGGTGCCACAAGTAGTGATATTGAATTACACCAAGATACATTTTCGTATAGTCTAAAAAATGCGTTTGATACCATTCAGATTGGCAACAGCATGCAACAATTAAGCTTTGGTATGGGCTATGACTATTCTAAAGTTGCATGGGAACGGCCTAACGATGCCTATATGTATAATCAGCCTAAGACTTTTACATCTAGTTCAGGCATTAGCTGTACGGCAGGTGATATTCTTTGTGATGAAGCAACGGATGAAAATAACTATCAAGGCCAATATCAAACAAATGGCAAGTATTATCAAAAAGGTAAAGTTAATATTGACCAACAACGTGTGCATACCTTCATTGAAAACACATCGACTTGGGATAATTTTTCAGCGCGTTTAGGTTTACGTGCAGATTATGATAGCTTATCGAAAAATTTAAATATTGCACCTCGTACTGCCTTTAACTATAAACCGCTAAAAAATGATCTTCTGTCCTTCACTACGGGATGGAATCGATATTATGCAAACTATACCTTAGCCACTGAACTGCAAGATCAACTTGCATTTTTGGAATACAATTTAAAACGCACAAAAAATCAAACTGAAGACTATTGGACTCAAACTGGGTTATCAGATTTAATATTAGCTAATTCCAATATTCAACGTGCCAATTTAAAGCCCCCTTATGCTGACGAAATTGTGTTTGCCATTAATAGCCAAGTTAAAAACTGGAACCTTGGTCTGAAATGGGTGAATCGCGATATCAAAGATGAAATTACAAAAAATCGTTTTATTGATCCAACAACCAGCAATACCATCGATCATTTTGAATATAGTAATAGTGGTAAAGCAAAAGCTGACATTTACACACTCACACTCAGAAATACGCTGCCAGTCGTATATAAAAACTCTCTGCACAGGTTTAACTTTGGCTTTGATTACACTGAATCAGAAAAAAATTATTTAGACTATTCTGAGTCATATAACGTTAACAGTAATACGGCTGCTGAAGATCGCGATATTATCTTTAACGGCAGCCTCATCCAATTTAATGAACGTCCTGTTGAAAATTTCAATCAGCCTTGGACTGCTCGTTTTGGTTGGGACATTGAGTTTTCAAATTTACCATTAAAGATTAATAACTTCTTAAGCTACAAATCTGAATATAAAGATACGTATAAACTAAAAAACAAAGTTGAGCATGATGGTGTCCTGTTGGAAGCCTATGCTACAGATACGATTAGACCTCGATTTAGTTGGGATATGCGTACCACTTATGATTTCAATTTCGCTAAAGACTACAAAGCAATATTCGGTTTAACCATTAACAATATTACCAATCGACATAATATCTATACCACCCCAGGTATTAGTGAGTCGACCAACAGACTTAGATCTGAAATTGGGCGACAGTTCATTGCTGATGTCACATTTAAATTTTAAACTTCCCCTATCAAGAGCGCCTAAAAACGCTCTTGATTCATTTTCAAATAGAATAAAACATGAAAAAAATAATCTTACTCTTTGGCCTGTGCATAGTATGTCTCGGTATCTTCATCTACATTTTTAGACCCGAAGCCAGCCTACCGACAAATCCTTCAAATACTGTTGAGCACGATGCCAATCAGACAAATCAAACAGCATTGAATGATGACCAAGAATCTTTTATTCCCAAAACCAACGATCGTGACACTCAAATACAAGCGAAAAAACCCAAAAAATTGAGCGAAGAAGCAATACAGTATTACCGAACAGCAACCAAATACGGTTGGGAGTCAATCGTTCGTGATTTCGAAAATGGAACCATTCTAAAAAGTAAAATGCCTAATGGGGAAAAAGAAAAACTTTGCGAAATTGCATTGAGTCTAAGTACTGCCGATCAAACCAAACGCTTATTTAAAGCAAATTGCAAACCACTCAATGGCCGTTCATCCTCTATGATTATTAATGGCGCATTAACCAATGCAGAAGGCAAAATAGATCAAAACGAAATCATTGAAAAATTAAAATTCTACAAATCGGAAAATGTTTTACAAACTCACGTTACGTATAAATTTGGCCCGTATGAAGAAAAAAGCTCTTTGCAATCTAACGCAATTGGTTGGGGACTAAAAGACGTTTCTGATTATTTGCTGAGTATTGGTGTCGATTACACGGGCGTGGATGGTAATTTAATTTTAGACAATATCAAAGGCCGTAACCCTTCTGTGAGTTTGGTTCAAAAACTACTGAATGCAGGAATCGAGCCCAATAGTAACGTTTATAAACAAATAAAACAGAATGACTTTTCAACCAAATATCCTAACGTTTACAATTTATTAAAAGCACACAAACCATGAAAAACAT
Source organism: Acinetobacter sp. YH12045 (assembly GCF_013419925.1). Classification (NCBI taxonomy): domain Bacteria; kingdom Pseudomonadati; phylum Pseudomonadota; class Gammaproteobacteria; order Moraxellales; family Moraxellaceae; genus Acinetobacter; species Acinetobacter sp. YH12045. Next base: position 38,735 of record NZ_VOZE01000013.1, read on the forward strand.
CGTTATTACCAGCTGCCTGCTAATGAGTATGCATTGCTTTGCAAATGCTCCAGTGCCACAAAATCACGCTACCAATGCACCATCAGTGAAAAACATTCAAGACTTTAAAAAGATCAAAGGGATGACAAATGATGCATCTCGTTATTATAAATTTATAAACATATATGGTTGGTCAGCCATAGTGCAGGAATTTGAAAATAAAAATATTCAAAGCAGTAAAATGAAAAATAAAGAAATTAAAAAAATGTGTGACACAGCACATCTTATACTTCCACTTCAAGATATCAAGCGACTGATTGCTGCTGATTGCAAACCCAGCTCACACGATGTGACTTTTAACACCATCAATAGGATTTTAAAAAATGGCGATGGTTCTATTAATGAACAAGAAATTATGGCTAAATTAGAATTTTATAATGCATTAGGATTATTAAAAACACATCAAACATACGGCCGTGGCTATCGTGCAGAAACATATAATTTACTCTACAAAGCTGCCGGTTTTGGTTTGCCTGATGTTTTTGATCATCTCCAGAATATCGGACTCACAGTAAAATATACCGATGGTAACTTACTAAATACACATTTTGATGGTCGCTCCCCTCAACTCGCTTTAACCCAAAAAATTTTAAAACTGGGTGTCAAGCCAAATACCTCAACCATCACGATCATGCAACAACGGAACTTTAAACAACACTACTCTGACATTTACCAAGTCATCCTGTCTAATCTAGAACAGAATAATCGTAAACATTAATTACAGCCTGACTGGTTTTGTTTATACTTCAGCTTGATCTATTTTGATGTAAGAACACCCTATGTTTAAAAAGTTGCTCTTGGTTTTAGCCATCTTATTTCCATCTGCACTCTATCTGTATATTGTGAGCCGCGATGACAACGAAGCCCCTGTAGCTGAACAAACTCAAGTACCTGCAACTTCTGAAGCTGAGTATCAAACTCCTGACCATTAATCCAATGGTCAGTGCTAAAGATTTAAATTTTAGATCAGTATTATCACATTATAAGAAAAATTCGATTTATCAATCATTTCACTGCATTCAATCATAAAATATACCTTTCATTCAATTTTCTTTTCACTATGCAATCTCCCTCTGAACCTTCGCAACACTCGTCTGCTGAAGGTAAAAGTCCATCGCTTAAACGTGCGATGACGACTCGACACCTTGTGATGCTCTCACTTGGTGGTGCAATTGGTACTGGTTTGTTTATGGGTTCAGGTGAAGTTATTTCACAAGCTGGGCCTTTGGGCGCTGTACTTGCCTACATTATTGGCGGTCTAATCGCCTACATGGTTATGCTCTGTTTGGGTGAGCTTGCCGTACATTTACCTGTTTCTGGCTCTTTTGGTGCTTTTGCGACAAATTATATTGGCCCGGGTACCGGTTATATGGTGTCTTGGATGTACTGGTTGGGCTGGTCTGCCACCTTAGGTACAGAATTTACTGCGGCGGCTATTTTGATGCAGGAATGGTTTCCACAAACCTCTATTTGGTTATGGACACTGATCTTTGCTGCTGGTGTACTGATTTCTAATCTAAGTTCTACACGCGCATTCGCAGAGTCAGAATTTTGGTTATCCATGGTGAAAGTTGCAACAGTGTTGATTTTCATCATCCTTGGTTTTGCCTGCATCTTTGGTTTCGTGCCTTTCCAAGGCTATGAATCAGCTCCAATGTTCCACAATCTGACTGAACATGGTTGGCTGCCAAATGGTTTGTTCCCTCTGTTTGCCACGCTATTGATCGTGAACTTTGCCTTTAATGGTACGGAGATGATTGGTATCGCTGCAGGTGAAACTGAAAACCCTGAAAAGAATGTGCCTAAAGCCATTCATGCTGCGGTATGGCGCTTAATCATATTCTTTGTCGGCACTATTATCGTCATCAGTTCCCTGTTGACCTATACCGATGCAGGTTTAAATGTTGGTGGACATGGCGGCTTAAGTAGCAGTCCATTCGTTTCCGTATTTAACCTGATGGGCATTCCCTATGCAGAAGACTTGATTCGTTTCGTCATTATTACGGCCTTACTGTCTACAGCTAACTCTGGTTTATATGCTGCATCGCGTATGATGTGGGCACTGTCCGCACAAAAGCAATTGCCACGTGCTTTCGGCAAATTAAGCAAAACTGGTGTGCCTTATATTGCTGTATTGGTCACTATGATCGGTGGTTTACCGGGTCTATTATCAGAACAATTTGGCGCAGATGTCATCTTCAAAAACTTGATGGGGGTTGCTGCCTTCACCATGGTGATCGTGTGGATGAGTATTTGTTGGAGTCAATTTAACTTCCGTCGCCAATGGCTGAAACAAGGTCATAGCGTGTCAGAACTTAAATTCCGTACACCATGGTTCCCATTGGTTCCAATCCTTGGCTTTGTCTGCTGTACCGCAACAGGTTTAAGTATGGCTGCAGATCCTGAAATGCTTTCAGGCTTTATTGGCTGTCTGATCTTTATGGCAGCATGTTATGCAGGTTATTATTGGTTATATCACGATAAATAAAATAGTTAAGGTGGCTCATTAGCCACCTTTTTTTATGAAACTATTTCTCTTCCCTATGAGAGAAAAATTAGGGTTTCCATATAAAGTCAAAAATGATTTGTGGGAGCAGTTTAATCCACAAAAACCACTGTACAAATTATAATTTAGGGAAATAGTTCAACTGCTTTTCGTCAATGAGTTTTTATCCTCGCTCAACACCAAGATATAATCCCATACTTTCAACTCTAATGAGTCCTTTTCGGATTTTGCCCCCTTAGAAACATTAGCTAAAAGACACGCAGCTACTATTGCTAGAAATATTTGGATAGATACTCTCAAACTTGTATTAGATATTAATTCAACAAAAGTAAAGTTAAAAACTATTAATGAAAGTGGCAAAAGCACCCGACTTGAATTCATCTGTTTTTTAAATTCAGGAAAATCACGATTAATAACCAATAAATCTTGTTTGTCTTTACTCCACAACATTGGCTCAAAACATACATCCAATTTTTTTTCTAATTTTTCAAGTTCTACATCATCACTAGACAACTGATATCTTCGAACCTTTAAGATTAAATATAATTTAAAAAAGCTCTGGATATCTAAAAAATAATGAGAATCATCTAAAGATTTGAGGTGATTATACGTAATTCTACTTTCCCCATCTAAATCCCTAAATAAAAGTTCATCAATAATTCTTTCAAACTCTGATTTACTAATATACGAAGAAAAATTATTTGTATAAATTTCAAACCAATGCAAATAATTCAATAAAACTATATAGAATCTTTCATGGACTTTGCCCACATTAAATTGATTGATTTCAAATAAAATTCCAGAAATAAACTCATTAAAATTATTTTTCATTAAAAAAATTCTGTTTTTGTTTCATTTATATACATTTAGAATATAACAATGAAACTCTATTTTGACAAATATAGATGGGCTATGTACTATACACCCACCTCAAAACGTCCCTATCGTCTAGAGGCCTAGGACATCGCCCTTTCACGGCGGTAACCGGGGTTCGAATCCCCGTAGGGACGCCAATTCTTCTGTCAGCTTTGACAAACTTAAAGTTTATTTATCTATAATTTATATTAATTGATTGCATCATCATTGCATTCTTCTCTACAATTACTCGCTTCATTATTTGATTCTCCTTTTTCTCTATGCAGTCATCACATTCTCCGAATGATGCTTCGCATCAGGGCAATTCTGCGCCGTTAAAACGCGCTATGAGTACTCGACATCTGGTGATGATTTCGCTTGGCGGCGCAATCGGTACTGGTTTATTTCTTGGTTCGGGTGAAGTCATTGCACAAACGGGGCCTGTAGGTGCCATTATTTCGTATTTTTTAGGCGGTATTATCGCCTATATGGTGATGCTTTGCTTAGGCGAGCTCGCTGTACATATGCCTGAATCTGGTTCATTTGGCGCTTATGCTAAACGCTATATCGGACCGGGTACGGGTTATACCATCACTTGGCTGTATTGGCTGACATGGTCAGTAACGCTAGGAACTGAATTTACCGCTGCTGCACTTTTAATGCAGGAATGGTTCCCAGACAGCTCTATGTGGATGTGGACCTTAATCTTTGGTGCTTTTGTATTCTGCTTGAATATGATTTCAACCAAATGGTTTGCTGAATCTGAATTTTGGCTAGCCTTAGTCAAAGTGATTACCGTTGTAGCCTTTATTATTTTGGGTCTATTGGCCATTTTTGGTGTTTTAGGCTATCAAGGCTATGAAGCTTCACCGCTGTTTAGCAACCTCACTGCACAAGGCTGGTTCCCTGAAGGTTTGTTCCCAATCTTCGCTACAATGTTGATTGTTAACTTTGCATTCTCAGGTACTGAACTGATTGGTGTTGCTGCGGGTGAAACCAAAGATCCAGCTAAAAATGTACCTAAAGCCATTAACACGGCGATTTTCCGCTTGTTGATTTTCTTTGTAGGTACCATTGTTGTTATTACTGCATTATTGCCACACCAAGAAGCCGGCTTATCTGCCGAAGGTGTAAGTAGTTCACCTTTCGTAACGGTATTCCAGCACATTGGTATTCCTTATGCAGAAGACATCATCCGCTTTGTGATTATCACAGCCCTACTTTCTGCTGCAAACTCAGGTTTATTTGCTGCATCTCGAATGATGTGGTCATTGTCCTATAGTAAGCAATTACCTGCAGTGTTCTCTAAAGTGAACTCGCGCGGTATTCCTTATGTTGCAGTAATTGTGACCATGATCGGTGGTATGCCGGGCTTACTTTCTGAGCAATTTGCACCAGAAACCATCTTCAAAAACTTGTTAGGTGTTGCGGCATTTACCATGGTGGTGGTGTGGATGAGTATTTGTTTAAGCCAATTCAACTTCCGCCGTCAGTGGTATAAAGAAGGCAAAACTGCAAAAGATTTAGCTTTTGCTGCACCACTCTTCCCAATCGTGCCGATACTCGGTTTTGTATTCTGTCTGATTACCTGTATTAGTATGGTATTTGACCCAGAAATGTTGACTGGCTTTATCTGCTGTATGATCTTCATTGTGGCGTGTTATATCAGCTACTACACCTTGTATCACAACAAAGATTGATCTGTGTTGTCATGCCAAACACGATAAAAGAGTAACTTCGGTTGCTCTTTTTTTATGGCTATATTTTAATAAAAGTAGAATAAAAACTGATCCGTCGATGAGGTGCAATATGCAGATCATCTTTATCCATGGCATGAATCAACAGCAACAAACAGCACGTTCGCTCGAACAGCATTGGCTTGCACTGTTGTCTCAAGGCTTAAAGCAAAGCCATCAAGAGACTTTTTTATCATATATACAGCACCATATGCGCATGCCTTTTTATGGAGATTTACTCACGCGTTATCATTTGCAGAATATGCTTCAAGCCAGCACCTTGACGCCTCAAACGTGGCCACATTTTCCGTTTATCCATCGTACTGAACTCCCAGAAAAATCACCAAAAGTACTTGAGCATCATGCCGTACAAAACAATCTACCTGACATCACCCTCAATGATGCTATTGGATTGAGCCAGTCATTCAAATCGATCACCGCACTCGGCAAAGATCTTGCCCTACGCGATTTTGCAGTTTTAATGAATTATTTCCCAAAATTACATGCCACACTTTTGCATAAATTTTTGGTCGAAACTTATCTCTATTTATCCAATCCACACTTTATTCAGGCAGTTCACACTCGTCTGCATGAGCAATTACATCAAACGAAACCCACCCTGTTGATTGCACATTCATTAGGTAGCGTGATTGCGTATCATTTTTTACTGTTACATCCTGAACTCAACATACAGCGCTTTATCACCTTGGGCTCACCTTTGGCTTTTCGTGTCATCCAAGCCCACTTACCTCAGCCTTTACAGCGACCTGATGCAATTTCAGGCGATTGGTTAAACTTTTATTCACATGATGATTTTCTCAGCGCTTTTCCGCTGAGTCAGGCATCATTTGATTTTCAACCCGCCATTATTAACCAGCAAATTCAGACATCGATTGAACACCCACACGATATTGCTGGATATTTAACGCATCCAGAAGTTATTGCTACAATCTTACAAGTGTTGAAAAAATCGACATAAATAATGTATTTTTCAAACATTTTTAGCAAATTGTTTTAATTTTATGCACTCAACAACAAAAACTGAATTTATTTATAGAAAAGCGTTTGACACCCCCCAATTTTCACCCTAATATACGCCCACCTCTGAAACGTCCCTATCGTCTAGAGGCCTAGGACATCGCCCTTTCACGGCGGTAACCGGGGTTCGAATCCCCGTAGGGACGCCAATTTTCAGAAGTACATTTTATTAAGTCCCTATCGTCTAGAGGCCTAGGACATCGCCCTTTCACGGCGGTAACCGGGGTTCGAATCCCCGTAGGGACGCCATTATTTAGTCTAAAAACTTAGACTAGAATAAACGGTTTTAAAATTTGCTTTCTGTACTGTCCCTATCGTCTAGAGGCCTAGGACATCGCCCTTTCACGGCGGTAACCGGGGTTCGAATCCCCGTAGGGACGCCATATTCGAGATGGTTTCAACCACTCATTAAAAAGCTCAAGCATTGCGACTTGGGCTTTTTTATTGCCTTAATTTCTAAATATTTCTTTTAAAAGTTTTGAATCATAAATGGCCTTAGGGGCAATCACCTGCTCATTTAGCGGAATATTTTGACCATAGCGCTGCCGCATTAGACGCTGCACTTCATTTTGTTTTAAATCAAATTGTTTAAGTTGTTGTAACGGCGAAAGTTCGATTCCTAAAGCATGCTGATAAGCTTTCCAAACAATTTCAGAACAGTAAATTGCACGGTCATCCCATTCAAAATAAATATCATAGGGTTTGCCCAAGTACTTTTCTGCATTTTGTACTAGCTTCGTTTTCTGCGGCACATTTAAGGGTTGTTTGAGCCTTTTCACCACATAGTGAGCATTCTCCCCACGCGCGATCCATTGATTTAAAGCGGTATATTGCACAGGTTGAATAGCTTCAAGCACCCAAGTTTGGTTATTTTTATTTACGATCATGCCCATGTGACTATAAGGCGAATGTGTCGCCTTTTGAATGCTTAAACTTTGTTGTGACTTTGAGATATGAAAAATAATATCTCCCGTCTGAAATGTAGACTGGGCATAGAGAGCAGAACTGAGCCCCGAAAGAATGACTATTAATATTAAAATTTTAGACATTTTTATTGTAAGCAATATTGATATGAATAAAGGCAACCATAACATGAATATATGTCGATTGCCCTGATTCTAAAAATTCAATGATTGATTAAGCTGACTTACGTGAATTGACTTGCCCTTTAATGACCGCAGTTAAATTGCCTTTGAGATATTTAAAAAACACTTTTAAGGGTGAAAGATTAGGATTTGGCTGTTTTCCTTCACCAATCGATTTAAACTGAGCGGCGTACCAAATAATTTCCATAATCGCCATTTTATCAATCATCGGTATGCCAGTTTTAATTTTGTCCACACCGTAACGAACATCCTGCCCCGCCAATAAACGATCAGCCAAATCGACTTCTACAGCGAAAGGACGTGCAATACCAATAAAATCACAAGCTCCACTGTCTAGTGCAGCATTCATGCCTTGCACGGTTCTAAACCCACCGGTAACCATTAATGCGCATTTCACTTCTTTACGGATATTGTCCGCAAAATCGAGGAAATAAGCTTCACGAGCAATGGTACTGGCTTTACGTTTTTCTTCTTTAGCACCCGCCATCGCTGGCGCTTCATAGGAACCGCCCGAGATTTCAATCATATCAATCCCTGCGGAATCGATTGCCTTAAAGACCTCAATCACATCCGTTTCGCTAATTCCGCCGCGTTGGAAATCAGCAGAGTTGAGTTTGACCGAAATGATAAAATCATCTGTCGTCGCTGCACGAACTGCCTTGTAGATTTCAAGCAAAAAGCGCATGCGATTTTCATTTGAGCCGCCCCACTGATCTTGACGTTTATTGGTCAATGGCGACAAAAACTGACTAATTAAATAACCATGCGCACCATGCAATTGCACGCCTTCAAAGCCTGCCTTTTCACAAATGTGTGCGGCACGTGCAAAACGCTGAATGATATCCAAAATTTCATCTTCACGAAGTTCGCGCGGTGTTCCAAACGTTGTGGCTAGCATCGGACTAAATGGCACAGCAGACGGTGCAACCGTTTCTTTATTTAAACCTTTTGGACATTGACGGCCCGGATGTGAAAGTTGAACCAATTGCACCATGCCGTGCTTTTTGCCTAACTCAGCCCACTGTGTTAACTGCGCCAAATCTCGCTCTGTTTCAGCGACAACAACCCCCGGCTCATTTTTAGCACGAAAATCCACCATGACATTACCCGTAATGGCACAGCCTAAGCCACCCTTCGCCCAAGCTTCATATAATCCAAAATGTAAGTGATTTGGCTGGCCTGCGGTATTGGCCAATGCTTCACTCATTGCACCTTTAATGATGCGATTTTTAAATGTGGTATTACGAATTTTAAAGCTTTCAGCTAAATGGCTCATGGCAATATCCAAAATGAAATAATAAGTCCTGAGTATTTACTCTAAGTATTATTTTCTAAAGGTCAAGGATATTTTGACAATGACACTTGTCAAAATATCCATAAGTTTGATTTTAGTATTGGCTGGCTTCAATTAATTTACGGGTATACTCCGTTTGTGGTCGCGCAAATAAATCTGCGGTGTCTTGAAATTCCATGACTTTGGCATGTCGTAGTACCAAAACTTTTTGACAGAGGGCTTTGACCACGTGTAAATCGTGACTGATAAATATATAACTCATATTAAATTCTTGCTGCAAACGCCTTAGTAGCTTCACGATAGCTTTTTGTGTCGTCCGATCAAGTGCCGATGTAGGTTCATCGAGTATCAGCAATTTAGGGCGTAAAACCAATGCACGTGCCAAGGCAACTCGCTGTCGTTGCCCACCGGACAACTCATGCGGATAACGCTGCTTAAACGAACTGGCTAATTCGACTTTCTGCAATGCTTCATCTATACGCTGTGCAATTTCATTTGCAGATAAATGCTGTAAGGCCAGACCTTCCCCAATGGTTTGCTCTACATTGAGCCGTGGATTTAAACTACTGAATGGATCTTGAAAGACGATTTGAAATTCACGACGTAAAGGTCTGAGCTGTTTTTCTGAAAGTTGATTGATGGCGTGTTGATTTAACATAATTTCACCATCACTTTCTATGAGCCGAGCAATAGCCAGTGCTAAAGAGCTTTTCCCTGAACCACTCTCACCAACAATACCGATCGACTCACCTTCAGCCACTGTTAAATCCAAAGCTTCTACAGCAACGACATAATTTTTGATGCGGTTCAATAAGCCTTGTTTGACTGGGAATTTCACTCCTAACTGGCGTAATTCTAAAAGTTTTTGAGTTTGCGAAACCTGTATTGCTTTACCAAAATCATGGTCTAATAAATTTTGGGTATACGCCTGCTTCGGTTGCTCAAAAATTTCCTGAACATTACCTTGCTCCACCACTTGACCACGATTCATCACAATCACATGTTCGGCATAGCGCTTGACCAAATTCAGGTCATGGCTAATTAATATCATCGCCATATTACGCTGCTGTTGTAGCGACTTTAATAAATTTAAGATTTGCGCTTGTAAGGTGACATCTAAAGCCGTAGTTGGCTCATCAGCGATTAAAATATCAGGATCTAAGGCCAATGCCATGGCAATCATGACACGTTGTCGCTGCCCGCCTGATAACTCATGTGGATAGCGTCTTAATTTATCTTCAGCATCTGGAATACCCACATCATTTAATAATTCTATAACCCGCTGTCGAGTTTTTGCCTTCGACCATCCCTGTAACAACAGTGACTCACCAACAATCTTTTCCACCCGATGTAAGGGATTTAAGGCCGTCATCGGCTCTTGAAAAATCATGGCAATTTTCTGCCCACGAATGTTTCGATGCTGCTCAGGACTCAGTCCAAGTATTGCTTGTCCGTTAAGGCTGACGCTCCCTGTGACCTGCAGATCACTTGGCAACAAACCGAGTATAGCTAGGCTGCTAATCGATTTACCAGAACCGCTTTCACCAACAATGGCTATCGTTTCACCTGCATGCAAATTAAATTTCAGGTCTTCAACCAAGACCTGTGCTGCATGGGAAATATGTAAATGTTCCACTTCTAACACGATGGGAGGTACATTAACTTGATGATTATTGACGTCTAGGATCGAATGCATCACGTGTCGCCTCCCCAATGTAAATCAGTAAAGACAGCACAATCGCTAAGGTAAAAAACCCCGATAAAGCAAGCCATGGTGCATTCAGATTGTTTTTCCCTTGAAGCAATAACTCACCTAATGACGCGGCATCAGGCGGTAAGCCATACCCTAAGAAATCTAAGGCTGTCAGTGCTGTAATATTTGCCGTAAGCATGAAAGGTAGCTGTGAAAGACTGGAACTCATCGCATTTGGTAAGATATGCCGAAAAATAATGGTGCTATCTGTAACACCAAGACTCCGTGCTGCACGTACATAGTCAAAATTACGCGCCCGTAAAAACTCTGCACGAACCAAGCCAACTAAGGTGGGCCAACCAAACAACAGCATAATGACAAAGAGCCAATACACACTCGGCGTAAACATGCTGACCAAAATCATCACCATGAATAGCATCGGGAGTCCACCCCAGACTTCCAAAATTCGTTGACCAATGAGGTCTACCCAGCCACCATAATAGCCCTGTATCGCCCCAACGATGATGCCCAATATGGCTGAAGCGAAGGTTAATGCAAAGCCAAACAGGAGCGACACACGTAGTCCATATAAAATACGCGCCAGCACATCACGTCCTTGGTCATCGGTACCGAGCCAATTTTGTGCAGTCGGTGCAGATGGCACAGGCACAGCCAACTCTAAATTCGGTGTTTGATAGGAAAATTGAATCAGTGGCCATACAGCCCAACCTTTATCTTCAATCAGTTGCTGCACCACAGGATCTTTATAATCTGCCTCAGTTTCAAATACCCCACCGAAAGCGGTTTCTGGATAACTTTTTAGTACCGGCACATATAAAGAATCATCGTATTTAACCAAGAGCGGTTTATCATTGGCAATAAACTCAACAGCTAGGGACAACATAAAAATCAAGGCAAAGCTGATAAAGCATGTAAAGCCTAATTTATTTTCTTTAAAACGTTGAAAACGTGCTTGCATGATCGGAGACATTATTTTGCCCCCTGCGAATCAAAATTAATTCGTGGATCAATCATTTGATACATGACATCACTGATTAATCTTAATATCAGCCCCATCAAGGTAAAAATAAACAAGGTGCCAAAAATGACTGGATAATCACGCTGTACGATGGCTTCAAACCCCAACAATCCCAGACCATCTAAATTGAAAATAATTTCAATAAATAGATTTCCCACAAAGAAGATCCCAATCAATGCTTCTGGTAGACCCGCAATGACTATGAGCATTGCATTACGAAATACATGCCCATACAGCACACGTGATTCGGTCAAACCTTTAGAACGAGCAGCAAGAACATATTGCTTATTTAATTCTTCCATAAAAGAGTATTTGGTCAGATAAGTTAAGCCAGCAAAACCACCAATTACCATAGCAAACAAAGGCAACACCATATGCCAAAAATAATCTGCTATTCTGCCAAATACACTTAACTCAGCAAAATTCTCTGAAACTAAACCTTGTTGAGGAAACCACTGAAAATATGAACCACCTGCAAAAAAGACAATGAGTAAAATGGCAAAGGCAAAAGCAGGAATGGCGTAGCCGATAGCCAATAAAATAGACGTACTTTTATCAAATAACAGACCATGTTGACGGGCTTTTTTAATGCCTAATGGAATAGACACCATATAGATCAGCAAGGTACTCCATAAGCCAAGGGATAAGGATACAGGCAGCTTTTCCCAAAGCAGCTGAGTCACAGGCTTATCTTTAAAGAAACTTGTACCAAAATCTAGCGTTACATAGCCCTTTAACATGAGCCAAAAACGTTCGAATAATGGTTTATCGAAACCATATTGCGCTTCGATTTTTGCCACCATTTCTTCACTGAGGCCTTTAGCACCTTGGTATTTACTGCCTGTCGTCGCAGTTTCACCACCACCTGTGTTTCCCATACCTTGAAAGGACTCAGCTTGCTGAATTGCTTGCTCAACTGGCCCACCCGGAGCAAGCTGAATTACCACAAAGTTAATCAATAAAATGAAAAACAACGTCGGAATAATCAGGAGCAAACGCTTTAATATATATGTGCCCATGTTGCTTTCACATTCCTTGTCCTTCAGGTGTATTCATTGCTGCCGTAAATATTGTGTTATGTGCTTGGTTTGAGCTGCATCACTCCACCAATAGTCAATCCCAACAGAAAGTTTAGGTTTGACATAAGGCTGCTTATACATATGCCAATAGGCAAACCAGTTTTCACTTTGCCCAAACATTGGGATTTGATAATAACCCGCTCTGAGCAGGCGGTCTAAAACACGCGTACGAATAATCAATTCTTCCCGATTTGGAGCATTGATCACCTGTTGAATGAGCTGATCTATTACAGGATTTTTAATCCCTGCGTAATTATAATTACCCACTTGGTCAGCTGCTTGACTGCCCCAAAGTTGAGCTTGCTCACCCGCTGGAGTGAGCGATTGAGGCATTTCATCCACGATCATATCAAAGTCAATATTTCGCATCCGCTCGGTGTATTGCGGTCCATCGACTTGTCGCAATAGCACCTGAATACCTAAACGTTTCAAATTTCGTATAAATGGCATTAAGGTTCGCTGCAAATCTTGTTGCTGAATCAAGATTTCGAATTTCACAGGCCGAGATTTTGCATCCACCAATCGGCCGTCTTGATAAAGATAACCCGCATTCAATAACAGTTGGCGTGCATGCAGCAGATTTTTTCGATTAAATCCACTGCCATCAGAAACGGGATATTGCCAATTGGATAAGACCCCCTGTCTTTGAATAGGATCAAGTTGCGATAACATCGGTTTTAAAATATCCAACTCTTGGATAGAGGGTTTCCCCTTCGCTTCTAGCACACTATTACTAAAATAACTCTGCAAACGCTGATACTGCCCATAAAATAATGCTTTATTTTGCCATTCAAAATCATAAGCATAGGTTAACGCTTGTCGAAAACGAATATCACTAAATGGCGCACGACGGGTATTAAATACGAGACTTTTTGTCGGAATCGGTCGTTCATGTTTAAAGCGATATTTGACAATTTTACCGTCTTTAAAAGCAGGAAAATTGTACGCTCCCACCCAATTACGTGCGGTCTTTTCCTCATATAACGTAAATTGACCTGCTTTAAAGCCTTCAAAGGCTATGTCTGGGCTGCGATAATATACATATTTCAGATGGTTAAAATTATAGCGACCACGATTGACGGCTAAGTTCTGCCCCCAATACTCAGGATTGCGCTTGTAGCGAATACTCCTACCTGCATCGATCGTCTCAATCGTGTAAGGGCCTGAGCCTAATATGGGCTGCAATGTAATTTGAGTAAAATCTTTTTTTGCCCAATCTTTTTTGGAATAAATCGGCATTTGCGCCAAAATCATGGGCATATCAGTATTATGACCAGATTTAAAACTCATCCTCACCTGATATTTAGATAAAACATCTGTTTTGTCCAAATCCGCTAAGTACATTTGTAGACCGGGATTTGATTTAGTTTGAAAGGTATCAAAACTAAATTTAACGTCTTCAGCAGTGAGTTCAGAACCATCACTAAACCGTGCTTTTGGGTTTAAATGAAAAATAACAAAATTAGTTTTTTTCGGGTCAAATGTCACCTTTTCGGCAAGCAATGGATACATCACACCCGGTTCATCTAAAGATGAACTCATCAAGCTATCAAAAAGATAATTGATACCTTCAACAGAACGCCCTTTTCCATTCATGCTGTTTAAATTATCAAAACTCCCAATACTCGAGGTCGTGATATATCCCCCTTTATTGGCAAGAGGATTGGCATAGGGCATTGCCTGTAATTGATGATATTGAGGGCTACTATGTATGGCAAGAAAAGGCGTGGTCTGCAACGCAGCCCACGCCCCTGTTGAAAGTATGCTCAAAGTCATACCAAACACGTAACGCGAAGTTGAAGCAGAATACATTCAACTTAACTCCTTAATGTTTGGACTCAGTTTGGTACTTTAATCACGTCACCAATACGTAACTGAGCAGACGGTTGCATATCATTCATTTCAGCGAGTTTTGATGTGTCTAGTCCATAGCGACTTGCCAAACCAATCAGCGTATCGCCGCGTTTAATACGGTATTCACTGATAGTTTTAGGGACTTGTAAATTTTGACCGACACGCAGTCCTGCACGGGGGTTCAAGTTATTTAATTCAGCCAATGCTGCCACAGTTAAACCTGTCCGACTAGCAATCGAATTTAAAGACTCGCCTGATTTCACAGTATAGCTTTCAGTATTTGTTGGTTTCACATTGCTCGTAGAGGATTTAGCTTCCGTTTTTTTGGTTTCAGTTGCTTTACTAGCTACATCAGCAGGTAGTTCACCATCTACTTTTAAACGCTGCCCTACACGAATCGCACTATTGGTATTTAGGCCATTTAATTCAGCTAAATAACGTAATTGAAGATGATATTTCTTCGCAATCACACCCAATGTTTCACCTGATTTCACCACATGAATATCGGTCGCATCAACGGAATTCGTTCGTGTATTGGTTTTGCTTTCAATTTTGGTCGCCTCAGCTTTGGTTTCTACTTTAACCGGTGCGACATCACCTGTTAATTTTAATTTCTGCCCAACGCGTAGACCAGAACTACGCTCTATACCATTTAAATTTGCGACATAGTCCATGCCTAAATCATAGCGACTAGCAATGCCTGTCAGTGTATCGCCAGACTGCACCACATAAGTATCTGGAACAGTTGAACTTGCAGGTACTTTTATACTTTGCCCAGCCATCAGCCCACTGTTTGCCGACATATCATTTAGACTCGCCAATTCTGACAAACTGATTTTTGACCGCGTCGCAATACTGTAAAGCGTATCACCACGCTGCACTTTATAGCTTTCAACTTTATACGCAGGATCAACTTTGACATTTTCAATGCGATTCACGACTTTGCTTTCGAGCTTCTCAACTTCTGCTACAGCTTGTAATGGCACATTAATTTTTTGCCCCACCATCAAGCTACTGCCAGCCGTTAAACCAGTTGTTAAATCTGCCAACTCTTGATTTGACAGCGCATAACGATCTGCTATGAGTTTTAGATATTCACCACGTTTTACCGTGTAGGATTTGGTTTGAACTTTTGCAGGTTTTTCGACAACTTGAGCTGCTTTCTTGTCAGCTTCCAATTTTGCTTTAGATGCTGGCGTTTCTTTTAAGGATAATTTCTGCCCAACATATAAACCACTCGTGGTGGTTAAACCATTGTAGTCGGCGAGTTGCTTCGTACTTAAACCAAATTGACTCGCAACAGCTGTAAGACTGTCATTTGCTTTCACCACATAGCTATCTGCGATAGGCTTAGCTTTCGATTCTTCATTATTTTGCACAATCGGTTTCGCATCATATAAATAGATGGTCGTACCGACATACAAGGTCGAATCTGGCGAAATTTGGTTCCAAGCTGCAATATCACGCCAATTCACGCCATTTTTCATCGCGATCAACGCTAATGTGTCGCCCGCCAAAACTGTATAAGTACTGCGTTTACCTTTAGGTGGTACAACTACAATTTCAGAATCTGTACGAATGACATTTTTACCTTGGTTGCGTTTGGCTTCTTCGGAATCTGCACCTGTATTTTCAGCCACGCTTTTCGGGTAAGAGAACCCTTTCGTCAGTTCTTTACCTTGTTGGTCTGCAATTGACTGACTGGTCTGAATCGCAGTCAACTTAATCTTGCCATCATAAGGATCGACAATTTCAGTGCCTTTCGGCGCAATAGCTTTAATTTCCTGAACGACTTCTTCTTGTTCTGCTTTAGTCGCTACTGGTTTTAATACCTCATCGACTGTTTTGGTCTCACCTTCAGCTTTAATAGCCGCCATGATTTGCTCACGCTCATTTGCGCTGAGTGGTGGCTCGACAGACACAGCTTTCACAGGCGTCGAAGGTGTTACAGCGACTGGAATACGCGGCGCACTTGGAATATCACTATTCGATGCAAATGCAGCTAAAGCAGATGATCCCATTGGTGTTTTGCCTTTCGTTCCTGACGGAATACTTGGCGTTACCGTTGCAGCGACTACAGGTGGTTTGGCAGAAGCTGTCACAGTCGGCTGTGCTGTCAGCGTAGGTGGCGTCACTTTTGCAGGCTGAATAGTTTTACTATTTAATTCCGGCGGAGTAACACGTGACGGTGTTATTTCAACATTATTTTTTGGTAAGTTATAAGTTGAATTACTTGCCCAATAACCTGATGAACCACCTGATTGTAATTTCTTCAAACGTGCATCGACTGATGGACTCACATCCGCAGGAATTAAAATCCGCATTGGGCTACTGCTGTCAATCACATCGCCACGATGCCCGGGATTTAGTGCATAGAGTTCTGCACGGCTTAAACCGGTAATAGATGCAATTTCATTTAAATTTGCAGGCCCTACAGCCACTTCACGAAAGTGTGGACGGTTGGCAATTGGCGGTAAACTTACGCCATAGGCACTTGGATTTTTAATAATTTGAGCAACTGCCAAGAAACGTGGGACATAGTTCATGGTTTCTTGGGGCAGTTTTAGCGACCAATAATCCGTTGGCAAACCTGCCGCACGGTTACGGTTAATCGCCTGTTGAATGCGGCCCGGCCCTGCATTATATGCAGCCAAAGCCAATTCCCACGAACCGAACTGGTTATGTAGCGCACCTAAAAACTCATAAGCTGCACGCGTTGATTCCACTACGTCACGACGACCATCATACATTGAGGTTTGTTTTAAGCCGTAAATACGTCCAGTACTTGGAATAAATTGCCATAAGCCCGCTGCGGCTGCACTTGAGGTTGCTGCTGGGTCATAAGAACTTTCAATCACTGGTAATAACGCCAACTCAGTCGGCAAACCACGACGTTCTGCTTCTTTAACCGTGTGATATAAATAACGGGACGCACGCGCACTTAAACGATCAATATATGGTTGACGTGAAATAAACCAACCACGCTGCGCTTCAATTCGCGTATCCCAGTGGTTCAAATCCATTTTGAAACCCACAGTCATACGCTTCCAGACATCACCATGCTTCAGTACTAAAAGGCGATCGCCTTCTACGGCACGCATGTCTGTTGCAGAAAGTAAATCTTCGAGTGAATCTAAACTATTGGCATCGAGAAAGTTTGAGCCAACTTGTTTACTTGCTGAGTTCTGCTTAGTCGTTTGCGATGAAGAACAGCCCGTCAGACCAAGAGCTGCGAGCGCAGAACCCAAGACTGTAAATTTAAAAATTTGTGGTAACGTAGGCTGCCAGACAGTCGCAGTTGATTTATACATAAAAAAATCCAGACAACTCATATAAAATTTATTTTTTAGATATGCCATTGTAGTGAAGCAGAACACAGACACAAGGCGTTAATTTAACGCTATTTCAGTATAAATGTTACAAGAAATTAAAAAAATCGCCAGAAATGGATTTCTCTCTGTCATTTGCGTTATACAATATACGGTTCTGAATGCTCGTTTTTCTCCGGATTTGATTTATGTCTCAAACAATCACGCTTTATGTTGATGGTGCATGTAAAGGCAACCCTGGCTTAGGGGGTTGGGGGGCCTATATCATCCGTGAAACTGGAGAAGAAAAACTCTGCGGCGGCGAAGCTGAAACCACCAATAACCGTATGGAATTGACTGCTGCTATTGAAGGCATTCAACATTGTCCGTCCGATGCAAAACTGATTATTTGGACAGACTCCAACTATGTCAAACAAGGCATAACCGAGTGGATTCATGGTTGGAAAAAGAAAAACTGGAAAGATGTTAAAAATCCAGATTTGTGGAAATTACTGGATGCAACTTGTCAGGGTCGGGAAATTGAATGGAACTGGATTAAAGGGCATGCAGGCCATCCGGGAAATGAAATGGCTGATCAATTGGCCAATCTAGGCGCTGAAAAAACCCTCGAACACATCAAACAAGCGGCATCATCTACAGCTGAAGCACCTAAAAAAAAAGCTGAACCTGACTGGCTATTAAATGATCCATTTGGACTTGAATTTGCTGATAGCGAGGATGAAGCAGAAGAAATCTCTGAAGAAGCTATGATTGCAAATGACAGCATTGTTGAAGCTTCAAGTCAGGAAACTTCAATTGCTCAGCCGCTAGAAATTGCTCCGTCACGTGAAATGACTACTTACACAGCGATCAATGCAGAGCAGATTGATGACATTACGATAGAACAACAAGCAACAAACACGGCATCAACGTTGAATGAAGCTGCCCCTATACAGTCTAAGCAAGCTGCTGAAATCCATCCAATGATTGTCATTACACCAGCAACCGTCGATGTATCTGGCCCACGACAATTAATTTTGGATACGGAAACCACAGGTTTCTATTTCCAAGATGGCGACCGTATTATTGAAGTCGGTGCAGTGGAAATGATTAACCGCAAACTGACCGGTAGCTCAATTCATATTTATATCAACCCGCAAAAACCTGTCGGTGAATCTGAAAATATTCACGGAATCAGTGATGACTTTCTAAAAGACAAACCACTGTATGCTGAAATTGCTGATGTCTTATTTGACTATCTAAAAGGCGCAGAAATCATTGCGCATAACGCAACCTTCGATATGAACTTCCTAGATATGGAGTTTAAACGTGCAGGTTTTGTTGCCTTATCGGAGGTATGTGAAGTCACCGATACCTTGGCTATGGCCAAAGCCAAGCATCCAGGCCAGAAAAACTCACTCGATGCATTAGTGCGTCGTTACGAAATTCCACAACGTGACCGTACCTTCCATGGTGCCTTACTCGATGCGGAAATTCTGTCTGACGTATACCTAGCAATGACGGGCGGTCAGGTTTCCTTTGATATCGATGCCCTGACCCACTCGCAAAATGAAGATGGTTCGCAAACCCGCGCCGCTGTTGAAATAGAATTACCTGTGATTTTACCTTCAGCAGATGAACTTGAAGCCCATGAGACATGGGTCAAACAATTTGAAGAAAAACATGGTACACCTTGCCTTTTTGCGAAATAAAATCTAAATTTCGTGTTACTTTTTGTATATAAACAATTCTTACATACGCTATAGTAAAACCATAAACATGGACCGCCTTAAGGGGCGGTTAATAAACAAGATAAAACATCTAGGAAAGGTGCAGATACATGTCTTACCAAACCTCTATCCATTTTGATCCAACGGCTTTGCTGATAATAAAAAATGAGGTTGATAACTCAATCAAGTTAGTCGAATCAGCAGTCAGCACCTTAGTTGAAGATCAAACTTTACCTTTCGGGATTGATGATGCACTGATTCAATTTGAACAATGTGCTCAAGTATTAGCTTTAGTTGATATGCCAAGTTTGGCAAAAATCGCTCAATATTCAGCAGAGTTAATGCGCAAGATCATGGGGAATCCTGCGCAAATTAACACTCAAGAGGTCATCGCACTGAGCGAAGGCACAACCATGCTGAAACGCTATATTGAATTTATCTGCTTGCGTGAAGTTAAAATCCCACAGTTCCTACTCGACAGTCTGAATCGTCTAGAACTGTCTTTAGGTAAACCTCTAACGTCGGAAGGCCAACACATTGAGTCCCTACTCGATTGTATTACTCCTGACTTTGACTTACCTCAAGCTCCTGCACTTGAAAAATCAAAATACGTTCACCGTCTGTATAAGTTGGCGTTGAATAAATTGATTAAACAAGAAGAAACTGAGCTGGATCTGCAAGCGATTAAATTGGTCGGTGCGTATTTAGCAGGTCTTTCAGACAAACATCCAAGCAAACAATATTGGAACTTGGTTTTTGTTGCGTTTAATCAAATTGATCAAATCTTAATTACCGATGCTCGCTTACGTACCTTGGTGAGCATTGAGCGCAATATGGCTCAATATTTTGCAGGAACTGAGCGCTTTAAAGCATCCATTTCTGATTTAGCCAATGTCTTAAGTCTAAACATTAGCCAAGAAGATGACATTTCTCATCATATTCGTGGCAAATTAAATATTGGTGAAGACCTTCTTACCGACACTCAATTGCAAGTTTTCAGTCGTCATTTATATGGTCCTGACTTTGACACCATGCATACCATTGGTGAATTGGTTACGACTGAAATGACGCAAATTCGTAATGATATTGAATTTAACTATCAAAATATGACGCCTGAAAAAACCCAAGAACTTCAAGCAAAATTGAACGAATTGGCAAATATTTTCAAAGTCTTGAACTTAAATGAAGCGTATAACGACTTGTCGCGTCAAGCCGCGTCATTAGGTAATGCTGAGATTTTACAAGATGAAAACTTTGCCCAGCAGTTGATGAACAATATCTTGTCTGCCATGAACTCGATTGGTGTGCTTGAGCGTCATCACACTTCTAGCCGCTTACAACTTCGTGTGAATAATATGAATATTTCACTCGACCGTTTAGATGAAGCACATGCTGCCCTGTTAAATGAGACCAAGGTTTTAATTGATGCTGCTAGCCAATCTTTGGTTCAGTATTTACAAAACCAAGATCTGACACAACTTGAAGCGACTGCAACTCAATTCCGTGAAATTGGTGGTGCGATGTTGTTCCTCAATGCAGATGCGGCTCAAAATGCACTGAACTCAACAGCTCAATTCATTTTGAAACGTGTTGAGTCTTCAACTGCGATTGAAGCAAATGAAGTGAATCAAGCATTAGATTCATTGGCAAGCGCAGATATGTTGATTGACAATTTAAAGAACAAACAACCTGTTTTACAGGGCATGTTTAAGGTAGCATTGGACAGTAGCGAAAAACTGAAATCAGCAGCAGCCTAATGTCTAAATTATCACTTGCGTATATCTTCAAACAACAGCAATTGCTGGTCGATGAAAACTTTCAACTTCCCGAAGTTGAACAACTCGCAAGTGATTTAAATATTGGCACGGGTGATCAAGTGATTGCCCGTGATCTACTTGAAAATGAGCCAATTCCTGAAGGCTTACAGCTCATTCCTATTCGCCAGCTTCTACAACTTTGGAATGTACAGCAATTTGAACAAGCCAGCCGTGCTATTCAACTCTTAGAATGGCGCCGTAATCATAAATTTTGTAGCCACTGCGGTACAGCAACTCAAGTCCACGCCACAGAATATGCCATGGTTTGCCCTGCTTGCGGTTATCACCAATACCCTCGTGTAAACCCCTGTGTCATTACCATCATTACCCGTGGTGAAGATGAAATCTTATTGGCTAAAAATGCAAAAAATGTCCGTGCTATGTATGGACTGATCGCAGGTTTTGTTGAAGTGGGTGAAACTCTAGAAGAAGCAGTTCGTCGTGAAACTGAAGAAGAAGTTGGGCTGAAGGTCAAAAATATTCAATATTTGGCAAGCCAACCTTGGCCTTTCCCAAGTAATTTAATGATCGCCTTTAAAGCAGAATATGCTTCAGGTGAGCTTCAATTACAAGAAGAAGAAATAAGTGATGCGGCTTTCTTTAAATTTGATGCATTACCTGAAATTCCGTTCAAAGGAAGTATCGCCCATTCGATGATTATGCATGTCATCCATGGGTCTGCTGTTGCAGATGACACCGAAGCATGGTTATAAGTAGCTATTTTTAGTAAATAAATCATGCAATAAAAAAACCGCCATACTTGGCGGTTTTTTATTTTCAATCATTTAACTAAAGACATTAAGGTGGACTAATTTCATCGAGTACACGCATGATTTCAGCTTTGGTTTTAAAGAAGCGACTAAATAGACTCGAAACTGAACCAATCATCGTGATGTGCCCAACACGAGGGATTTGAATCAATTGACTATGGTTGCCTGAGGCTTTTAATCGACGATCAAAATCTTCACTATTGCTATGGCCAACGATATTGTCTTTATCCGCAGTGAATAGATAATGCTTCACTTGATTGTGCTCAACAAAATAATATGGCATCACTTGTTGATACGGTACATTTTGATCAAAGGCATCTGCACAAATCGGATCACCCTTATAATCAAAATGATATGGCCCTGCCAATCCCACAATTGCACGAATATTCTCTTTCACTTGCAGCTGATATGGCGTCGGATGATACAGTGCAGACATGACATTAAATGCCCCTGCCGAATGTCCCATTAACACCACATTTTCCACTTCAATCTGCAACTTATGCTGAGACTGCGTCAAATAGTTTAATGCAAGGCTAAGATCATCAATTGAAGCCGGAAAAATATACTCAGGTGCGAGATGGTAATTGATGACAGCAACATCGAAGCCTTCTTTGGCAAAAGCCTCACCAATGAATCCATAGTCCTTTTTGTCACCATGCATCCACGCACCACCATGTACAAACACGATGAGTGGACGTTGCGGACGAGGTGCTGACGTGCGATACAAATCTAGGCGATGGCGCGCTTTAAGACCATAAGGGATATTGTTTTGAACATGATATCCTTGTTTGGGTGTCAGTCGATTTAAAGCATAACTGCCAAAATCATATAACCGAAAATTGCGGTATAAAGATTTAGCCAAATCCATTTTTTGCTGAAGCCGCAGAGACCATTGATTCATATTTTACAGCATCATTTCCGACATTTTATTGAGCATTTGGATCGACAGCATCCGGATCTATCGCTACAGGCGTTTGTACTTCAGGTTGCACATTGCCTACAGCAGGTGTGGTGTAACTTGAGTTAATTGAACGTGCCTGTGGATTTGGGTTCTGATCAATATTATCGATTAAAGTGACAATTCGCGTTACATTACCCACTTGTTGCAAGATTTGATTTAAGTCTGTGATTTCCGCACTGTTTAAACGGCCCATCACATAAAGAACAGCATCTTCAGTATGAATGTGTACTTTGCTGTCAGATACCACAGGCGCTTTCATAATCAAACCACGGGTATTCGCAGTGACCGCAGTATCTTGCATGATGGTGCTATAGCTGATCTGATTACCCACTGTAATATAGTTATGTACAGTTTTGACATCACTCATTGAACGGACATTTTCTTCTGCCAATTCTTTTAAATGATTATCCGGCACTTGCCCAGTCAATAAGACATTGCCATGAAAACTTTCAATATTGACACGTGACTGTTTAAAACGAGTATCTAATTTATATAAATTAATTTTTGCTGTTCGAACAATGGAAGAGTCAATAAAAACTTGTCCCAATGAGCGTGCGCCGCTTTCAGTTCCTACAGGTGCTGATCCTGTTCCATTCGAAATAAAACTCGCACAGCCAGATAAACTTGCGACACAAAGCATCGTTATTGCAATACGCTTAACCACTCAGCACGACTCCTCAAATTTCCACACGTATTTTTCTATGCGTTTACACAGTTTGTTTTATCAGAGATTAATCAACTCTTGATCAAAAGTAAAAGCATTTTCAATCCATTGCTGATGATACGGGTATTTAGAAAAGTCTTGCTGTAGTGTTTTTGCAAAGTGCTGATAAAAATCAAAACAAATTGCATCAAAGCGACAATAATAATTTTGAAAATGTGACTGTTCATTTAAAAAATGCAACGCAGTCTTCATCATCTTACGTTGTTTGTGAATTGAGATACTTTCGATGGCTTGGGCATAGCGGGTATTCGAACGGGCTTTAACTTCAATAAACACCAATTCTTGACCACGTGCAACGATCAAATCAATTTCACCATAACGACTATGATAATTCTGTTGCACCTGTACATAGCCTTGCTGCTTAACCAAACGCAGCGCTTGCCGTTCTGCCCACTGCCCCAGATTCATCTGTCCCAAATTCATCTGCTCTAAGTTTAGCTGCATCGTTTCATCCCTAAAGTGAGATCGCCACGATGCCTTTTTTACTTCGCTCATAGCAGTGAGGAACACGCTGAATATTATTTTGACTAATTTTGATTAGCCCTGTTCGCCCCTGAAACTCAATGCTTTTTAATTTCGGTTCTTGCAAATATTGTTTTGCGATATGCCATGTGTCTCCGCCAAAAGCTAAAAGACGTTGATATGGCATATCTACTGGGTTTTCCTCATAAGCTCGGATCAGGTCAGGCCAACGCGCGTCATGCAATGCAGGTGCATCACAAAATTTCAGCCCTACAGGAATAGGCTTGGTGGCTTCAATCGCATTGGCAACGGTATATAGTTTTGCTTTAGGTAGTTTTTTTTGACTGTTTAACCATTCATTATTGCCCAGCAACAGCACCCCTTGATTTTTTTCCAGCTTCGTTGGGAGCTGTTCAACCACTTGAATCGGCACTGAACTTTGGCTGATTAAGGACATGAGCAATAATTCATGTTCTGCCTCAGTTGCAGGCTGACGTAACACTAACACTTGCGCTAGTTTGTCTTTTTCGAAGACTTTTTGGAGTGCTAAAGCATCATCACGTTTTGATAGACTGTACTGCCAGACGTTTGGAATTTGGCTCGTCGTTTCATTTAAAGCCAACACGCGGACTTTAGGCTTTGCTTTTACAAGTGCTTCAACATCTTGGCGTGCTAAAGGGCCAATCACCAATTGAGTTTTTTTATTGACCTGTTGCTTCAATATCGCCGCAATTTGCTTTTGATTTGAATCCACAAACTTAATGGGTACTTTGTAGTCTGATGATTGATATGCACTATTGAAACCTTGCTTAATACTGGATGCGGCTCGCGCCATAGGGCCAGATTCAGGTAGAATGACCAAGACGTCTGCCTGTGCAGCAGTAAACAGACTGCTTAAAAGGCAAAGACCCAAAATTTTGTTCTTATTATCCAACATGGAGAAACCTATGAGTGCTCAGTTATTTGTTGTTGCAACTCCAATCGGGCACTTAGATGATATTAGTTATCGTGCAATTGAGGTATTGAAGTCGGTTAAAATTATTGCCGCCGAGGATACACGAACTTCCGCACAATTACTTAAACATTTTAGTATCAATACGCCTTTAACTGCTTGTCACGACCATAACGAAAGCAACAAAATAGACCAGCTCATTGAACGCCTCGAAAAGGGTGAAAATATGGCGCTGATCAGTGATGCAGGCACGCCATTGATCAGTGACCCCGGCTTTAAATTGGTTCGTGCTGCACAAGAAAAAAATATTCGTGTCATTCCTGTGCCGGGTGCCTGTGCTGCCATTGCAGCTCTCAGTGCAGTCGGCCTACCCAGTGACCGTTTTAGTTTCGAAGGCTTTTTACCTTCTAAACAGTCACAACGTCTTTTAGCACTGGAAAAATTGAAAGACGAAACTCAAACCATGATTATTTATGAAGCACCGCACCGTATTGTGGACTGCCTAAAAGATATGTCGAATGTCTTTGGTGCAGATCGTCCTGTGGGCTTTGCACGTGAAATTACCAAAACATTTGAAACCATTAAAAAAATGTCTTTGGGTGAATTGGTTCATTTTGTCGAATCTGATCATAATCAGCAAAAAGGCGAAATCGTTTTGGTGATTGGTGGTGCGACCGAAGAAAAAGACCTAGAGCAAGAAAAGTTAGACAAACTGCTGACGCGTTTACTTCAAGATTTGTCCGTTAAAGCTGCCTCTCAGTTGGCTGCAGATTTAACTGGGATTAAAAAGAAAGTGGCCTATCAACGTGCTTTAGAATTAACCCAAGCGAACGATTAAGCTTAATTTTTTTTATTTTTAATTTGAACCGCTTATGGGACCTACGGGTTCCATAAGCGATCCCATACAATAATTTAAATAGAATGAAAAAAGTTGCTTATAACATGTCCATAAATCTGTCTGTCAAAAAACCGCTGATGTTCATTCTCTTTAATCTGGTTTGGCTCACCGCCCTTGCACATATTATTTATACTGGCATTCACCCCTATCCGCACTATATTAGTGGCGAGCAAATGACGGCCGATCATAGCGCGATTGCGATGGTCTGTGGATATTGTTCCCTCTATTTTGTAGTCGGTAATTTACTGAAACTGAGCCAATTTTGGGATAGGCATCGCTATTGGGCTTATGTCGTTTTGAGTGCGGTATTACTTTTTCAATCTTTTGTCGCTGCTGTGGCGGCCATGCATGCACCGCCGTATATTGCTGCATTCATTATCAATTGTATGTTTTTGCTTTTACTGCATTTTGTGTTTTATCCTATTTTCGCGATCAGTCGTAAATATATGAAGCCAAAGACGGCTTGAAGCGACTTCACATCTTATTAACGACTTAACTTCTTGAGCAAACATGCTACAGAGTTAAGAACTGAATAACATTCATCCTCGCACAAGCGAATGAAGCAAAAAAAACACCACATGACGTGGTGTTTTTTCATTTTTAATCTTTTGCCGATTCGTCTGGAGGGACTTCGGTAATACGACCACCACGCGCTAAGAACGCCGCAACTTCATCTTCAAGCGCCTGACGTTGTTTTAGTTTTGCAGTCACTGTTAATGTTTCAGCTTCAGAGGTGTCACCATCAGAGGCAGAATCAGCTGCGTCACCTGCACCTTTTTCAGCTGCTTGTGCTTCATCTTCATCAACTACTGAATCTTCTGGATCATCATAATCGTTCATATCAGTCATTGTGTTCTCCCCGCGAATGACTTCTGTTTGCCAGCGAATGGCTGGTTTTAAATTAACAGAAATTTAGCAATCTCTGAGCATTTCGACTAGTACCCACAACCAAAAAATCGTATCTTTTTTAATCAAAATCGTAACCTTGTTTATACGACTGTCTAAAAAATATCAGACTTTGACCTAAGCTGCGTAGATTGTATCTTTTAAAATACTCAGACCATTGGCTTGAGCCATAAACGCATCTTTTAGAACAGTCTGATTTTCCACTTGTTTTAAACCAAAGTTTCGCGCCCACACCACAGGAGAAAAAGTGGTAGTTTCTAACCAACCAATTGCGGACATACTATGCATCATGGCATCGTTTTGCCCTTTACGACGGTGTTCATAGCGTTTCAAACTTTGTTCATGTGCCCACACACCTCGTTTTTTATCGGTTAAAAGCACATCACAAAGCACTGCTGCATCTAAACAGCCAATATTCACGCCTTGTCCTGCAAGCGGATGAATCACATGGGCCGCATCACCAATCAACGCCAGACCATCATGCACATATTGCTGTGCAGCTCGTGCCTTCAATGGAAATTTAGCACGTGGCGTTGCTTCTAAGACCTCGCCGAGCATGTGATGACTTTCTCGAGTGAGCAACGCAGTAAATTCAACATCGGATAAAGCCACATATTCATCGGCATAATCATCTGGTAAGGTCCACACAATGGATTGCCAATAACCGCTTTCTTCTTTTTTTAGACTCGCCATCGGCAAAAATGCTAAAGGGCCAGTTTCTAAGAAAATTTGACGTGCTACATGATGATGCGGTTGGGAGGTTTTAATTGCACAGCTCACACCGGCTTGCTTATAGTCCAATACATCTAGATCGATGAAAGCTTGCTCACGGACAAATGAGTTTGCACCATCTGCACCTATTACCAGTTTTGTTTTGAGCTGGGTACCATCTGCGAGGTGAATGATCCACACACCAACGCCGCGCTCAACACGACTGACCTTGACTTGGGTTCGGTAGTCTTCGAGTTGTTCTAGCATTTTTTCTTGAATGGCTAAATTCAATACGCTTGGTTCAACCATTGAACCTAAAGCTTGCTCAACTGATGGTGTTTGCTCTGCAACATGACCAAAATTGATTTCTCCATAGCCATTTTTATTCCACACCTGCATGCCTGTATACGGCTGCTGACGGGCAAGCTTTTCCCAAACACCCACAGTCTTGAGTAGATGAATGGTGGCTTGACTAAGTGCCAAAACCCGAGGATTCGCAATACTTTTGGTTTTTTCTACATCCAAAATAGGTGCCGCATCCAATACCGTAGCCTGCACACCGCCTTGCGCCAATAACAATGCCGTTAAGCCACCGACCAAGCCACCACCGACAATCACGGCATCCAGTACATTTGTTTGATTTAAACTCATGCTTTTAGCCCCATTGCATAATTCGCGACCAAAGGCTTGATCCCCGGAATGGTGTCAAAGGCAACTAACCCAGTATTGCGGATCAATTTTAAAAATGGGTTCTGGTTGCTAAAACCACGAACAACTGAATCACAGAATTTAATCACCCGCTGCTGATCGGTCAGGCGCGATTTTTCATAATCAAGCAACATAGCTGCATCACCCAGATCTGCATTTTTTTCAACTTGCTCTTTTAAATAACGGCGTAGTACATAGGCATCGCGCATACAAAGATTGAAGCCCTGACCTGCCACTGGATGAATAGTATGTGCTGCATTACCCATCAACACTACACGTCCAACTGCTTGTTTCTCTGCAAGTACTTGCGACAATGGGAAGCTGAAACGTTTACCAGTTTTTTGGAATTTACCTGCACGGTCGCCATAGGTTTCTTGTAAAGCATCTAAGAAGTGCTGATCATTTTCATCACCCATCCACTCGCCTTCAGTTCCTTTAGGAACAGGCCAAACCACTGAGCGACGGTATTCACCTGGAAGTGGCAGCAGCGCTAGCGGACCAAGCGGACTAAAACGCTCGAAACCGACATGACCATGCGGTTTAGAGGTTTGTACTGTAGTGACAATCGCCACTTGGTCATAATCATGCACCGATGCGCCAATACCTAAGGCTTTACGGCAGAATGAATCACGGCCATCTGCTGCAATCACAATTTTAGATTGTAGTTTGAGCTGTTCTTCAGCACGCTGTGCTTCGATAAAAGCATGATTAGCATCTTGATTCAGAGCGGTCACTTGCACGCCATCAATCAATTCAATCAGGGATTCTTTTTTGACTTCTGCGAGCAACACACGACCTAACCATGCATTTTCAATCACCTGCCCAAAGCTTTCGACTTTTTCTTGTTCTGCTTTGAGTCTTGCCTTACCAAAACTGCCTTGCTCTGTAATATTCACTTCTAAAATAGGTGTGGCGTGTTCCTGCAAAGCATCCCAGAGACCTAGTTCTTGATAAATTTGCACCGTACGGCGTGACAAGGCGCTGTTTCGTGCATCAAAACTCGAGTGATAAGGCTCAAGGTTTGCATCATCATAATTGGGGTATTTAATGGCTTCTAAAAGTTTTACGCCAATTTTGTCTTTGGCCAACATGAGTGCCAGACTTAAACCGACCATACCACCACCAACTATGATGACTTCTTGCTGCATGCTTGTTTCCTTTTTTATCAAGTATTCGAATTTAGGACATTCACTCGAAATACATATAATCTGTAATGAATTTTATCTTACATCAAGGGCATGATTTTTTATAATGAAATACAAATTAGTTGCAGGTATTTGCACTGATTAAATACAAAATTAATCATCTCTTGCCGTAAATATTGATCTTTAAAAAAGAGAAAATCACAATAAAAATGGCTGAGTCCATCAGTATGAGCCATCATTTGCGTAAATCAGCGTCATTTGAACATGTCATGTTTTGATGCATTCAAAAGGACGATATCAAGCTAACTAC
Source organism: Acinetobacter sp. YH12045 (assembly GCF_013419925.1). NCBI lineage: Bacteria > Pseudomonadati > Pseudomonadota > Gammaproteobacteria > Moraxellales > Moraxellaceae > Acinetobacter > Acinetobacter sp. YH12045. The sequence continues at coordinate 68,376 of NZ_VOZE01000013.1, forward strand.
CTGATGATCTGCCTTTAGCCATTGCTCAATTAGTAGAATAAGTGATTGCAGCTGCAAAAACCAATTATGTTACACCATTCGGTTTAATGAGCTTTTCATTACACAACATTTTCTGGATATATTCCGCAGCAGAATATCCAGAAGATGTAATTTTTGTTGTGTTATTGGCGCCTTATCCTAAAGTTGATGCACGTACCAAGCTTTAATTTGAGTTAGGTACAGAGCAACTCTAAAGCGATGTCGAGCACTATTATTCAAACAGGTTTTAGCGCCAACTTTACCTTGGCATGGTGTGAAAATACTATGGCGCAAACCTTAGAAAATACGCTGCAAACCAATAATTGAGAAAGATTTACCCACCAAGCTGAGTTGTAGATTCATACCGATGTGATTGAGACAGCGAAAAAAAATCAACAAACAAACAAACATTAGTGAATGGCTGTAATTATGATTATATGCACCCGAGTGTATGGTCAAATATGCTATAGATCTGATTTCACATGCTGAATATGCTGAACCGGCAACCGGACATTTGGCCGTATATGAAAAACCGGAAGAGTTTTTAAAATTAGCGACAGAATTTTTACAAAAGTCTTAATCGCAAAGTGAAGCTAAAAAGCCGATCTAATGATCGGCTTTTTATATTTATTTAATATTTTCCATGATTTGGTCAAAATATTGCGCTCATGCATTCAATTTTTTTTCATAGCTATAGATAAAGATATAGAACACAAAAGACAGAAATGATCTCCTTAATACGGAATAATTTAAATGAATGGCTTAAGCATTAAAATGCTGGATTAATTTCTGCAATCGAATTTCTGCATCTTGATTAAAAGCATTCGCCGCTTGATGATACCAGCGTTTCGCCATCTTTAAATCTTGAGCTGCGCCATTGCCTAGCTCATACATTAAGCCAATTTTATAGGGAGCAATTGCACAGCCTTGTTTTGCCGATTGCTTGTACAAGTTCATAGCTAGATTATAATCTTGATCAAGAATTTCGCCCTTTTCATATATTTCAGCAAGGGCCGTTCTTGCGTTTATATTTCCCTTTTCCACTGACTGATTCAGCAGAGCTAAAGCGATATGAACCTCTGTTTTACATGGTTTTCTGAACAACAGCACCGCTAACTTCAGCATCGCTGCATCATCCCCCTGATCAGCCGCTTTTTGATACCATCCTTGTGCTGTTAAATCATTTTTCTCGACGCCGCATCCCGTTTCATACATTTGACCCAATTTAATTTGAGCTGCAATATCCCCTCTTGAGGCTAAACTCAAATAATCATCATAAGTACGCTGATTGTTATACTTAAACTTTATTTTCTTTACTGGATTATAATCACTATCAAAGATTTCAAAACCGACATAGTTTTTAAAGAGTTCAATCAATAACAGCCGAACCAATTGAGTATGATAAATTAAATGATCCTTTTCGCTAAAATAATAATACTGATAATAGCTTTCCAAATCTTCATTGATTTCTTCTTTTAAACTGTTTAAATGAGTCGTCCATTTTTTTTGAACTTTGCCATTTTCAACATATTCGTATAAATACCTTGTTGAAAAGTTTAACCATTCCTTTTCAAAATCTTGTCTTTCTCCATCCATGTAAAGTTCATCTTCTTCCGCTTGAATGACACATCTGATTTCTGCACCCTCTTTATAAAGCGCATAGCTATAGCTTGAATTTGTGTCTGCAAAATCAAAGAAGATCATCCATTTCATCGGCAACTGACTGCTCAGCAAACTGCTCCATTTTTCAGGTTCAGTAAAAGCAAAATGTGCTAATCCGGCACTATTGATACAAACAATATGATCCGTCAGCCACTCTATATCTAATGCAGATTTTGAGTTTTCTTCAAAATAAACCAGCCAATCATTTACCAGTCTTTCAATATCCTGTTGATTGCCATTAAAGGGAATAACCACTCCAGCTTTTCTAACACCCATAATTATGATTAAAATAAAAAATAGACTTCTTTCATAATTCATTTTTTGCTCAGCTCTAAATTATAGATTCCCGCAATTAAATTGAATCTTAAGCCCAGTCTTTTTCCTCGATTACGATATCGCTCGGCAAGGATTTTGAAAGTTTT
>NZ_VOZE01000014.1:0-61894 GCF_013419925.1 Acinetobacter sp. YH12045
GTGTTTCAGAAAGCTTCTTTGAATCGATATATTTCATCCGCAGATTATGCATGAATATTTAAAATTCTTCGGTACAAATAATCAGCAAGAGACTGTTCGTTTTTTGATTTATGAAAGAGGCTTAATGAAATATAAAACACTTTAAAATTATAAATATTTCTTATTTGACGGTTCTTATTGAGAATACCCCCCAAATCAACGAGAATACAGGCATCATAAGCCTTCTGGTCATTAAAGGCTTTAACCTTATTTAAGAACTGTAGACAACCCTATGAACAAGCAACAACTCGCTTCCAAAATCTGGGAATCAGCCAATAAAATGCGCTCAAAGATTGAGGCAAATGAATATAAAGACTATATCCTAGGGTTCATGTTCTACAAGTTTCTTTCCGATAAAGAACAAAGCTTTTTAGAAGCGAACGATTTTACACAGTCAGATATTGAAGCACTGACAGAAGAAGATGCTGAAACCGTAGAATTTATTAAAAATGGTATTGGTTATTTCATCGCTTATGATGACCTGTTCTCAACATGGCTCAATAAAGGCTTAGACTTTACAGTTGCTGATGTTCGTGATGCGCTATCCGCTTTCTCACGCCACATTCATAGTTCCCATAAAAAAGTTTTTGAAGGTATTTTCAAGACATTAGAGACAGGTCTAAGTAAATTAGGCGATAACTCAAATAGCCAGACCAAAGCGATCAGTGACTTGTTGCAACTGATCAAAGTCATTCCAATGAATAACAAGCAAGACTATGACGTGCTTGGTTTCATTTATGAATACTTAATTGGTTCTTTTGCAGCAAATGCGGGTAAAAAAGCAGGTGAGTTCTATACACCGCATGAAGTTTCAGTGCTTATGTCTGAAATTATTGCGCATCATTTAAAAGACCAGCCTGAAATTAAAATTTACGATCCAACAAGTGGGTCAGGGTCATTGCTGATTAATATTGGTAGTTCTGTGGCGAAGCATGTGAATGATGCCAATAAAATCAAATACTACGCACAAGAATTAAAAGAGAATACCTATAACTTAACCCGTATGAACTTGGTGATGCGTGGTATTTTACCTGCCAATATTGTGGCGAGAAATGCTGATACTTTAGAAGATGACTGGCCATTTTTTGAAGACAATGATCCCATCAATACTTACGAACCACTCTATGTAGATGCAGTGGTATCGAATCCACCATATTCACAAGCCTGGGATCCAGCAAATAAAGATGCAGACCCTCGATACAAAGAATTCGGTTTAGCCCCTAAAACTAAGGCGGATTATGCGTTCTTGTTGCATGATTTATATCATTTAAAACCAAATGGCATTATGGCGATTGTCTTACCACATGGCGTATTGTTCCGTGGCGGTGAAGAAGAGCGTATACGTACCAATTTAATTAAGAAAAACCACATTGATGCGATTATTGGTTTACCTGCCAATATTTTCTTTGGTACGGGTATTCCAACGGTCATCCTTATTTTAAAACAACAACGTCCAACTACAGACGTGTTGATTGTTGATGCATCTAAAGGCTTTGTGAAGCTCGGTAAAAACAACCATCTTCAAGCATCGAATATTAAGAAAATTGTCGATGCTGTGATTGAACGTAAAGATGTTGAGCAGTTCTCACGTCTAGTGACGCAAAAAGAAATTCAGGATCAGGGCTACAACCTGAATATTCCTCGTTATGTAGACTCTTCAGCAACGGCTGAAACATGGGATATCTATGCCACGATGTTTGGCGGTATTCCGAAAAAAGAAATTGATGCGCACAGTGCATATTGGAAGGCATTCCCACAATTACGCCAAGACTTATTTGCCGAGAGTGATACGCCTTATGTCAATTTAGCAACGACTGAAATTAGCCAAGCGATTCACAGCCATCAAGATGTGAAGGGCTTTGTGACTCAGTTTAATACCGCATTTGCTGATTTTAAGGATTACTTGAAGGGTGAACTCATTGGCAAAATGCAAAGCTTGCATATTGCCCAGCAAGAAAATGTTTTAAGTAAGGACATCTTTAAACGTTTAGCTGATATTCCACTGGTGGATAAATATCAGGCGTACCAAGCTTTAGATGATCAATGGCAAGGTATTGCAGGTGATTTGGAGATTATTCAATCTGAAGGTTTGGATGCTGCCAAAATTGTTAATCCAAATATCGTGATTAAAAAGAAAGATGGTAAAGAGCATGAAGTACAAGAAGGTTGGGTAGGCTATGTATTGCCATTTGATCTAGTACAGCAACGTTTATTGTCTAAAGAATTGGAAGCCTTAAAAGTCAAAGAGCGTGAACTTGCAGAAGCGAGTGCAGAGATCGAGTCTTTGATGGAGTCTTTATCTGAAGAAGATAAAGAGCAGTTATTAAATGAAGCCAATGATGCATTTGTGCCTGCTGAAATTGCTAAAGCGTTAAAGCAAGCTTATGCGGAAATTGAAACGCCTGAAATTGTGGCACTCAATGAATATCTTGAGTTTTTAGGAACAGACCCTAAACCGAAGAAGCAACAAAAAGAGCAATTTGTACAAACTCATGCGGAAGTGAAGTGGTCTAACATTGAAGCCAATAAAGATGGCACTTATGCAGCACCAAAAGTAAAAGCCTATTTAAAGCAATTGCGTTCAGGCTTTAGTTTTGAAGAAGGCAGTTTAGAGGCAACTTTGGTACAGGTCGATGAGTTACTTGCACAAGAGAAAGAGTTAAAAGCACAGATTAGTAAAGAAGAAGCTGTACTGCATCTTTTAACCAAAACCACGATTGAAGCTTTAGAAGAAGCGCAAGTGAAAGCGTTGCTAGAAGCGAAGTGGGTTGAACCGATTGTGTCTGCGATTTTGGCATTGCCGAATGAAGTGATTGAGCATTTTACCGATACGGTACAGGCTTTGGCAGATAAGTATGCCGTGACCTATACGGAAACCACGCAAAAGCTGACTGAGGCAGAGCATAGCCTTGCAGCCTTGATTGATGACTTAACAGGTGATGAGTTTGATATGCAAGGTTTGGCACAGTTTCAAGCATTGTTAAAAGGGGCGTAATGTGGAAAAGCAAAAATGCCCTGAGGTGCGATTTATAGGCTTTGTAGGCGGATGGTTCAAATCAAGTTTAGCCAAATGTACAGATTTGCTTACAGGCAATCCCTTTGATAGCAATGAGTTTACATCTAGTGGTGTTCTTCTAGTAAGAGGAATGAATGTCAAAAGAGGTTATCTAGATACCTCTGCTAATTTATCTAAATATTGGCCGTCTTCAAAAGGTTTAGAGCGCTATTTGCTACAAGCCGAAGATATTGTTATTCAAATGGATGGTGCATTAATTGGGAAAAGTTATGCTAAGATAAATTCAAAAGATTTACCAGCACTTTTAGTTCAGCGAGTTGCTCGTGTAAGGAGTAATAAGGTTGAAAGTGAGTTTATTTACCAGTATATACATAAGGGCTTTTTAAGTCATATTTCTGGAATCAAAACTGAAACTGCTGTGCCTCATTTGAGTCTTAATGATATTAGAAATTTCACATTTTTTTTACCAGACCAATCAGAGCAGATTATTATTGGTGACTTGTTCAGAAAGCTTGATCAATCAATTGCTTTACATGAAAAGAAATTGGCTCAAACCCAAAATTTTAAAAAAGCGATGTTGGGAAAAATGTTTCCAAAACAGGGAGCTCAACGTCCTGAAATTCGTTTAAAAGGTTTTGGTGGGGATTGGCATAGCTCAAAATTATTAGATTATATTTCGATTAAGCATGGTTATGCATTTAATGGTGAGTTTTTTAGCGATAAAGAAACCGATTATTGTTTATTAACGCCGGGTAACTTTAGGATTGGTGGTGGATTTAAAGCTGAAAAATTTATCTACTATAAGGGTGAAGTTCCTAAGAATTATATCCTTAAGGAAAATGATCTTATTGTAACTATGACTGACTTAAGTAAAGAAAGTGATACTTTAGGTCTACCTGCATTATTACCATCAATTAAAGGAAAAACCTTCCTTCATAATCAGCGATTAGGACTAATTAATTTTGAAAACTCAGAGTTAGATAAAGAGTTTTTATTCTATTTATTGCAGACCAAATCCTACCATAAATATATCGTACTAGCGGCAACAGGTACGACAGTAAAGCATACTTCTCCAAGTAAGATTTTAGGATTTACCTGTAAAATCCCAGAGCCAGCTGAACAGGAAAAAATAGGTCAATTCTTCAAAAAAATTGATGAAAAGATCTATTTACACCAGCAACAGCTCCAAACTGTAAAAAATCTGAAACAAGCATTTTTAGAAAAAATGTTTGTTTAATAATTGCTATATCCCCCTTGATGTAAGGGGGATTTTTAAAATCTAAATACTGACTTTATAAAACTAAATTTGATATGACTTTTAAAAGCGAAACAGCATTCGAACAAGCACTCATTGATCTCCTTTTAAAAAAAGGTTGGCAAGATGTCATTAAAAACCCAACGGAACAGGATCTGATTGATAACTGGGCAAAGATCCTATTTCAAAATAACCGAGAAATTGATCGACTGAATAATCAGCCTTTAACTCAAGGGGAAATGGATCAGATTATTGAACAGATCAATACGCTACGTACACCGTTTGCCCTCAATGGATTTATTAACGGTAAAACCGTATCCATTAAACGTGACAATCCAAATGATGAACTACATTGTGGTAAAGAAGTCAGCTTAACCATTTACGACCGTCAAGAAATTGCCGCAGGTAAAAGCCGTTATCAAATTGCGCAACAACCCAAATTCCCAACCAAATCTAAAATCTTAAATGACCGTCGTGGCGACTTAATGCTGCTCATTAATGGTATGCCTGTTTTTCATATCGAGCTAAAACGCTCAGGCGTGCCAGTGAGTCAAGCGGCACACCAAATTGAAAACTATGCACGTTCGGGCATCTTTACAGGTTTGTTTGCATTGGTACAAATCTTCGTGGCAATGAACCCAGAAGAAACATGGTACTTTGCCAACCCGGGACCTGATGGCACATTTAACTCAGATTTCTATTTCAATTGGGGAGATTTTAATAACGAACCCGTGAACTATTGGAAAGATATTGCAGGGAATCTGCTTTCTATCCCCATGGCTCATCAACTTATTGGTTTTTATACTATTGCGGATAAAACTGATGGTATTTTAAAAGTGATGCGCAGTTATCAATGTTTTGCTGTACATGAAATCACGGATCGAGTGGCAAGTATAGAATGGGATGGCCGAGATCGTTTAGGTGGTTATATTTGGCATACTACTGGATCAGGTAAAACCATGACCAGCTTTAAAGCAGCCCATTTGATTGCTCTGAGCAAAGATGCAGATAAAGTGATTTTCTTAATGGATCGTATTGAATTGGGTGTGCAATCACTTGAGCAATATAACAACTTTGCTGAAATTGAAGACTTTGTCCAAGCCACTGAAAATACCCATGCCTTGGTCAGTAAACTTAAAAGTAAAAATCCAAATGAAGTCTTGATCGTAAGCTCAATTCAAAAAATGAGTAATATTAAGGATGAAGATGGCGGTTTAAATGCACATGACATTGAACTGATCAATAAAAAACGGATTGTCATCATCGTAGATGAAGCACATCGCTCTACATTTGGTGAAATGTTGATGACCATTAAAGATACCTTCCCACAAGCAGTATTCTTTGGTTTTACAGGTACGCCGATTCAGGAAGAAAACGAAAAAAATATGAATACCACTGCAACGGTATTTGGTAATGAATTACACCGTTACAGCATTGCAGATGGTATTCGAGATAAAAACGTTTTAGGTTTTGACCCTTATTTGGTTTCAACCTATAAAGATTCTAAATTGCGTAAAGAAGTTGCACTGTATCAGGCAAAAGCCAATACAGAAAAAGAAGCCATCGATGATCCTGACAAAAAAGCAGTCTATCAACACTTTATGGACAGTAAGCAAGTTGAAATGGCAGGGCGTATAGATAAGTCTGGCAAATACATAAAAGGAATCGAAGACTATCTGCCAACATCACAATATCATCGTACTGAGCATCGCAATAAAGTTGTTGAAGATATTAAAGACAATTGGATGCAGTTTAGCCAAAATCATAAATTCCATGCCATGTTTGCAACCAGTAGTATTCCTGAAGCAATTGAGTACTATCGACTGATTAAAACGTCGATGCCAGAGCTAAAAGTCACAGCCTTATTTGATCCAAATATTGATAACAATGGTAATGCTGCCTTTAAACAGGATGGCTTAGTTGAAATTATTCAAGACTACAATGCACTTTATGGTGTGGACTTTAGTTTAGCTACTCATGCCAAGATGAAGAGAGATATTGCAGATCGCCTATCACACAAAGAAGCCTATAAACGCATCGAAAATACGCCTGAAAAACAGCTTGATCTGTTAATTGTGGTGGATCAAATGCTGACAGGTTTTGACTCAAAATGGGTTAACACGCTGTATTTGGATAAGATGTTAGAATATGCAAATCTAATCCAAGCCTTCTCACGTACCAATCGCTTGTTTGGCAAAGATAAGCCATTTGGCATTATTCGTTATTATCGTCGTCCGCACACCATGAAGCGTAATATCGACGCTGCGGTAAAATTATATTCGGGTGATAAGCCATTGGCTTTATTTGTCGATAAATTGCCAAGCAATTTAAAAAACATCAATGACATCTTCGAAAAAATTGATAGCGTATTTAAAAGTGCCCATGTGTCTAATTTTGAGAAGTTACCAGAAGATGATCAGTCCTGTGCTTTATTTGCCAAACTGTTTAAACAACTCAACGAATATCTTGAAGCGGCTAAAATTCAGGGCTTTAAATGGGATAAATTGAGTTATGAATTTACTGATGAGCATAAAAAGAAATTTACGATTCAATTAAAGTTGGATGAGCAAACTTTCTTAGTTCTGGCACTGCGTTATAAAGAACTGTTCTCGAATGGCGGTGGTGGCGGTTCAGGTGGTGGGAGCATACCTTTTGAAGTAGAAGGCTATTTAACAGAAATCGATACAGACAAAATCGATTCAGACTACATGAATAGTCGTTTTGATAAATATCTAAAAGCACTGCGTAATGGTGATTTAGAACTTTCTATTGAAGATGCGTTAAATGAATTGCATAAGAGTTTTGCAATGCTCAGTGCCGAAGAACAGAAGTTTGCTAATATCTTCTTGCATGATGTACAGAGTGGAGATGTGACTCTTGTTGCTGGTAAATCGTTCAGGGATTACATTACTGAGTATCAATTCCAAGCACAAGAAGATGGAATTCATGATCTTGCAGAAGCACTAGGACTCGATGAAACGAAGTTAAGACAACTCATGAATACGCAGGTGACTGTAAATAATATTAATGAGTTTGGACGTTTTGATGAGCTTCTAGCAACGGTAGATAAAGTCAAAGCAAAACAATATTTAGAAGCTAAAGATGGAGCAACCATTCTTCCTCACAAAGTAAATATTCGAGTGGATGCAATGTTGCGAAAATTCATATTAAGTAACGGCAAAGAATTAACATAGTAATATAAGACGAGGCCAAATGGCCTTGTCTTATTTTGATTCTGTTATTGCTTCAGCTTCTAGTAGATATAACTCATTGATTAATAGAAACTCTCGGTACTGATGAATTAAGTTTTCATCTTTCTCTCGATGTGCACGAGCGTTCCGGAAAGCCATATAGGCACCTGTAAATAAATTTACTCGACCTTTGATCTCGGCACTCTCTGGTACATCCCAAGTGAGAATGGCATTTCCCCTTGAAAGACTTGAGCAAACAGCTTGGTGCTATGCTCACGGATACCTGTACGTGTACGAATAATATCTTCAAGACGCTTATATGCTTTTGTTAAAGCAGAGTCGGGATCTTGTTTAAAGAGTAGAGCAAGGTCAAAAATTCTGTCATCAATAATCGAGTAGGGTAGTTCTAAAGGGTAGTAACGCTTTGAATTAACAGTGTGGGCTGCTTCATTTTCGAAAGGATAAATATAATCATGCAGACGAATAGGACGAATGATTTTTTGCTGAAAAATAAAATCAATATCCTGATCATTTAATGATGAGTTATTCAATCTATTGAGAAGCTTCGTAGGTATTAGAATTTCTTCAGTTTCAATTCTATGTTTGCTTAAAAGAGCTAATGCTTTTGCTAGACCCTTTGGTCCTTCACCTGAATAACAAGATGTAAAGCCAGAGCGAATGACATAATAATTTTCGGTTAGATCTTTCAAGATAAAGGCATGAGATTGTTCACTTGTCAGCAATAGGGCGTAACTTAGATCTGCATGAGTTTGGATCAAATTGTGCAGGCTTAATAGACATGTTTCTGTAATGCCTTCTTCACCTAAATAATCGACACGATAGTAATTTTCTGTTTTAAACATTTTTATAAATAGAGAATTGTTGTTCGAAAAGATGATGGGGTAAATTGGGGTAAAAATCTAGTACTTCAAATTTTCTAATTGCTAGATTTCTTTGGGGATTTTGGGTGAGTTCAATTGCCACCACCTCAAAAAAAGCTATTATTTAAAAACCGTTCATTTTTTTTTGCAAAAAATTATCTTGAATTTATATATGAGCCAATGAATAAAAAATAATTATACTTTTTTTTGAAGAGTTAATTTTTTATTATATTCCATACTGCAGTTATATTTTCAATCTCAGCACCCTAAGGCACTGAGATTACCTAAAAAATTAAAATGAAGAGCTAGTTATAACTCCACATGTATGGGTATATGTGAGCTTCCTCACAAGAACTATCTTAAATTACATATTTGGATAATTCGGACCACCACCGCCTTCAGGCGTTACCCAGGTGATATTCTGAGAGGGATCTTTGATGTCACAAGTCTTACAATGCACACAGTTTGCTGCGTTAATTTGGAAACGTTTAAAACCGTCATTCTCTTCCATAATTTCATAAACACCAGCAGGGCAGTAGCGCTGAGCAGGCTCATCCCATTTTGGTAAGTTCACATTTACTGGAATAGAGGCATCTGTCAGCTTCAAGTGAGCAGGCTGGTTTTCTTCATGTACTGTGTTTGAAACGAATACAGAAGATAGGCGGTCGAACGTTAACTTGCCATCCGGTTTTGGATAGTCTGGTTTCATGTTGTTCGCTTCTACAGATTTCATTGCGCTGTAGTCAGGCTGTAAGTCATGCAGCGTAAATGGCACTTTAAAGATGTTTTGATCGATAAAGTTAAATGCGCCGCCGCCGAATGTACCGAATTTATGCATTGCAGGGCCAAAGTTACGAGCGTTGTATAACTCTTCTTTTAACCAGCTGTTGTTAAATTTCTCAGTGTATGCAGTCACTTCTTTAGCGAAGAAGTCTTCACCTTCGGTCACACGGGCAATAGCAAGGTCACCGCCTTTTTCTACACCGGCAGCAATCGCTTCAAATACTGCTTCACCGCACAGCATGCCAGATTTCATGGCAGTGTGAGAGCCTTTGATTTTTGCAAAGTTCAAGAAGCCAGCGTCATCACCAATCAGCGAGCCGCCTGGGAATGTGAATTTAGGAAGCGAGTTGAAACCTCCTTTCACAACTGCACGCGCGCCATAAGAAATACGCTTGCCGCCTTCAAGGAACTGTTTGATCAGCGGGTGTGTTTTCCAGCGCTGCATTTCCATGAATGGGTACATGTGCGGGTTGGTATATGACAAGTCTACGATCATACCCAAAGTCACTTGGTTGTTTTCTGCGTGGTATAACCACCAGCCGCCTGAAGAACCCGTTTCAGTTAAAGGCCAGCCAGCACCGTGCATTACCGTACCTGCTTTGTGTTTTGCAGGGTCGATTTCCCAAAGCTCTTTAATACCGATACCGTAATGCTGCGGATCAGCATCTTTATCTAAATCAAATTTAGAAATAAGGCGTTTGCCTAGATGGCCGCGGCAGCCTTCAGCAAATAATGTGTATTTTGCATGCAGTTCATAGCCAGGGGTAAAGTTGTGCGTCGGTTCGCCATCTTTGCCAATGCCCATGTCGCCAGTTTGGATGCCTTTAACCGTACCGTCTTCATGGTAAAGGATTTCTGAAGCTGCAAAGCCTGGGAATATTGATACTTCTAATTCTTCAGCTTTAGCGCCTAACCAGCGAACCACGTTGCCCAATGAAATGACATAGTTGCCATCATTGTGCATGGTTTTTGGCACCATCCAATGCGGCATTTCTTGAGATTTTTCATCAGACAATAAGAAATAGGTTTTGTCTTCAGTGACAGGCACATTTAAAGGAGCGCCTTGTTCTTTCCAGTCAGGGAAGAGTTCATTCATCGCGCGCGGTTCAAGCACAGCGCCAGACAGAATATGCGCCCCTACTTCGGAGCCCTTTTCTACGACACAAACGGACAAATCGTTCAGGTTATTTTCAATTGCAAGTTGACGGATTTTAATCGCTGCAGAAAGACCCGCAGGGCCTGCACCAACGATTACTACGTCAAACTCCATCGATTCACGTGTAATATCTTCCATGATTTTTACTCTGTGGATTATTTCATAAAATTGGGGTGAGAAATTTCAGCTTAAATTTAAAAACCCGCTTGCTGGCCTAAGCAAGCGAGATAAGAAGTTAAATAATGCCTTCAACTGATAAGGATTGAATATATTCTGGACTAAACTCCAATTCCTTTAAAATACTGTGGGTATGCTGACCTAAACTAGGTATGCCTTTTACAGTAAAATCCTCAGTATTGGATAAACCGACTGGTTTTAAGGTTGGGATTTTTCCAACAGGGGAATCGACCTCAATCCAACGCTGGCGTGCCTGAAGCTGTGGATGCTGCCATAGGTCTTGAACTTGATTGACACGTGCATTGGCAATATTTGCGCTTTCTAAACGCTGCATAATTTCAGCTTGTGACCACTGGCTGAACTTTTTTTCGATCATATGACACAATGTATGTCTGTTTTGCGAGCGGAGTGTATTGGTGTGGAATCTTGCATCGAGATAAAGTTCAGGAGCTTCTAGTACCATTTCACAAAAGGCTTGCCATTCACGATCATTTTGCACACCTAAAATGACTTGCTTTTGATCGCCTGTTGGGAATGGCCCATAAGGGTAAATGGTGGCATGTGAAGCACCGCTCCGAGGTGGTGAGGACTCACCATTTAGAGTGTAATACAGCGGGTATCCCATCCATTCTGTCATGCTTTCCAGCATAGAGACATCAATGCGTTTACCTTTGCCTGTTTTACCGCGCTCAATCAGCGCAGCCAGAATATTACTGTAGGCATACATGCCAGCAGAAATATCTGCGATGGAACATCCTGCTTTAACACTTTCCTCATCCGTGCCAGTAATAGAGAGAAAGCCTGACTCACTCTGAATCAGCAAGTCATACGCTTTTTTGTCGCGGTATGGCCCAGGATGATTAAGATCATCGCCATATCCAGAAATGTCGCAGACAATAATTCTAGGATTAATTTCAGCAAGCTCTTCGTATGAAAAGCCTAAGCGTGATGCCGCACCAGGCGCTAAGTTTTGTACTAATACATCAACTTTTAATAAAAGTTGTTTGACTACAGCTTTTGCTTGTTCAGTTTTTAAATCTAACGTCAGGCTTTCTTTTGAACGGTTTGTCCAAACAAAATGCGAGGACATGCCATCGACACGTTCATCGTACTTTCGGGCAAAGTCACCAACCTGTGGGCGTTCAATTTTGATGACACGTGCCCCAAGGTCTGCGAGTTGCCTTGTACAAAATGGCGCAGCAATCGCATGTTCTAAAGAGACTACAGTGATTCCATCTAAAGCTGGCATGTTAACCCTCGTGATATTGTACAGCGCCTTTCATTGCAATTTGCCCGTCAGATTTTTCAATCCATAATTCAGCTTGGTTGAGCTGTACATCGCCGCAAATTGAAAATGTATTGAAATCATATACAGGATTAACAGCTTTGAATTCGAAGCGCGAAATTTTTTTATCGCTATGTTCTTGTTTAAATGTATGCAGCAACAATGTTGCTAAAAGGGGGCCGTGAACGACGAGGCCTGGGTAGCCTTCTGTTTCCATCGCATACGGACGATCATAATGGATTTTATGACTATTGAAGGTTAAAGCAGAATAGCGGAATAACGTAGTGGTATTCACTGAAAAACTTTTTTTGTATGTATATGGCTTTTCTGTGACCGCAATTGGCGCAGCAGCTTTAAGCGTTTGTGGCTGATTAGATGCAGCGCGATAAACGATATCCTGCTCTTCAACAATGGCTAAAATATCATTGGAAAATATAGAGTGCTTTACCGTAACGAAGTACATATCGCCACTTTTGCCAGATTTGAACTGAATTTTAATAATTTCAGATTCTTTACGGACGTTGGTATTGAGTAGTACAGGTTCAATAAATTCAATGCGGCTGCCTGCCCACATACGTTTAGGAAAAGGAATTGGGGGTAAGAATCCGCCTTTTTGAGGATGTCCATCTTCAGCGAGGTTTTCTGAATTTACAATTGGCAGGAAGTAAAACCATTGATATAGGTGCGGTAACTCACTGATTTTATTTTCCGTCTGATTTAGCAGCGCTTGCATCATTGAGACAGAGCGCGGATGTGTAAAATCATTTAAAACTTCTTTTTTGCCAATCCAAGCATCAAAATTTTCCATATTCTTATCCCTATATTCCTTTTTTTATTCCTTAAGATGCACGATCAATAATTTTTTGTGCTTGCAAAATAACCGGTAGATCAATCATTTTTCCATTCAAGCTGACTGCTTGTCCTTTTGCGTCTTCAACAGCTTGCATAATTTGGTTTGCCCAAGAAATTTCCTGAGTGCTTGGATTAAACGTTTGATTGACAAGATTGACTTGGTTGGGGTGAATACACAATTTGCCAGCGAAACCTAAGTTTTTAGCTTGCTGTGTTTCTAATTGAATTAAATCTTCATCCTTAAAATCAACCGTCACACCATCTACAGGTGCTTGAATCTTCGCGAGTTGAGAGGCTAAAACAATTTCATTTCTAAACGATAGCAGTTCTAAATAACCGCCATTCATATTCAACTCAAGTTGGAAATCAATCGTGCCAAACATCAAAGCAATGACTTGCTTGGTACAAGCAATTTGTCTGACATTTGCGAAACCCTGAGGTGTTTCAATCAGTGGAAAAATACCAACATCACGAATTTTCAGCACAGCTTCAATGTCTGCGCTGGATTCAGTTTTAGGCAGCACAATTGCGCTTATATTGGGAAATTTCGCTAATTCGATATCCGCCAAGAACCATTCAGTTTGGCTTGAGTTCACGCGGATCATCACTTGATGTTCAGGATGGTCTTGCAGCCAAGCAGCAAGTGCATCACGTGAAGACTGTTTAAGATCGAATGGAACGGCATCTTCTAAATCGATGATCACAGCATCGGCATCGGCATTGAGCGCTTTTTCGAAGCGCTCAACACGATTGGCTGGAACAAAGAGATAAGAACGTGCTGATTTCATCACTTTATTCATTGACTTACCTCATTAGAATGAACGTGGAAGACCAAGTAAGTGTTCAGCAACAAAGCTGTAAATTAAGTTGGTTGAAATAGGTGCAACTTGATATAAGCGTGTTTCACGGAATTTACGTTCGATATCATATTCATTAGCAAAACCGAAACCGCCATGGAATTGAAGGCAGTTATTTGCCGCTTCCCAACTTGATTTCGCTGCTAGATACTTTGCCATATTGGCTTCTGCACCACATTTTTCACCACGATCAAACATTTCACATGCACGGAAGCGCATTAGGTTTGCAGCTTCAATTTCAATGAAGTTCTCTGCCAATGGGAACTGTACACCTTGGTTCTGACCAATTGGACGGCCAAAAACTACGCGGTCTTTTACATATTGTGTAGCACGGTCCATAAACCAGTAACCATCGCCAATACATTCTGCGGCAATTAAAGTACGCTCAGCATTCAAGCCATCTAAAATATATTTAAAGCCTTTGCCTTCTTCACCAATTAGGTTTTCTTCAGGAATTTCTAAATTATCAAAGAAAATTTCGTTGGTTTCATGGTTAACCATATTTGGAATAGGGCGGACGATCATGCCATTTTTTTCAGCTTCACGTAAATCCACCATGAAAATGGACATACCTTCTGATTTTTTAGTGACTTCAGAAAGTGGAGTTGTACGTGCTAGCAGAATCATCCAGTCACTGTGCTGTACACGAGAAATAAAAACTTTTTGTCCATTTACCACATAGCGGTCGCTTTTTTTTACTGCTGTGGTTTTAATTTTGGTGGTGTCTGTACCCGTTGTTGGTTCAGTCACACCCATGGTTTGTAAGCGCCATTCGCCTGTTGCAATCTTAGGTAAATACAATTCCTTTTGTGCTTTAGAACCGTGGCGCAATAATGTGCCCATGTTATACATTTGACCATGGCATGATCCAGCATTGCCGCCGCTGCGGTTAACTTCTTCCATAATAATAGAGGCTTCAGTCAAGCCTAGACCAGAACCGCCATATTCTTCAGGAATCATGGCCGCCATCCAGCCAGCTTTTGTCAATGCATCAACGAATTCTTCTGGGTAGGCACGTTCTTCATCAATTTTACGATGATATTCTGCTGGAAATTCTGCACATAAAGCGCGGACTGCTTCGCGGATTTCTTGGTAATTATTGATTGTGCTTTTCATTTGATGTCCTTATCGAAACAGGTTTTTAGTAACTTGTAATGATCATATATTGTTATTATGAGAATAATAAAATAGAATATTTTGATAGTCGTTATGCTAAAAGAATATTGAAATGGACATCAAACAATTACGATCTTTTATAACAATTTCAGAGACTAAGAATATTACTAAAGCAGCAGCTTTATTAAATATTGTACAGCCTGCAGTTTCACGGCAAATTCATTTACTTGAGGATGAGCTTGGTGTCGAATTGTTTGAACGCGGCCGTCATGGCATGCACTTAACCAATGAAGGAAAAATTCTAGAAGTTTATGCAAGACGAGTTCTAAAGGAAATTGAAACTGCAAAAATTGAATTAACTTCATCAGACGGTGCGTTGAAAGGTACGGTCAATGTTGGGATCTTAGCAAGTCTAAGCGAAGCGCTCTCTGTATCTCTCATGCGGGTGATAAAAGAAAAATATCCCTTTGTCAATTTAAAAATTACAGTGGGGTATTCAGGGCATTTAAAAGAATGGCTAGAAAGCGGTGAGATTGATGTTGCTTTGATTTATGGGTCAGTTTCATCTAAGTTTTTAGATTTACAGCCGCTTGTACGTGAACAGCTGTGGCTGATAGGCGCTTACGACTCTAAACTAAATGAACTGGAAGAAGTAGAGTTGAAGCAGATGTCTGCATTTGAATTAATTTTGCCATACACACCGCATCGTTTACGTACACTGATTGAGCAAGGTTTTCATAAAGCTAAATATGAACTAAAGATCAGTGCAGAAGTGAATGATCTCAATGTGCAAAAACAATTGGTGAAAGAAGGCTTTGGATTTACGATTTTACCGCTGGTTTCTATTAAAACAGAATTAGCGCAAAAGACTTTGCAGGCCTCAATTATTAATCACCCAGATTTTATGCGTGAAATTGGTTTGGCACTCCCGAATACACGCCATATTTCAAAATTGGTGCATACCATTGCCAATGAAATTATTGCGAGTTCAAGACAGGCGGTACGTTCTGGTACATGGCTTGGCTGTGAATGGATCGGCCAAGAATAAAAAAATGCTCCCTCAGGAGCATTTTTTTATAGAGTATCAAACTTACGCTGTTTTATTTGCAGCGACAGTTGCATTTGCTTTGCTATCCGCTGACTCTAAATTTTTGGTGTCTGCTTGAGGGTCATACATTTTTTCTTTAATAAACAATGTTGGTAATGCACATATTAAATATGCAACACCCATCACCAAGAAGCCTAAACCAATAGAACCTTCTGTTGCAATGAAGCCAATGGTTGCAGGGGCAATAGTCGAACCGATACGTCCAACATTATGTGCGGTACCAATGGCAGTTCCACGTACATTGGTCGGGAAACTCTCAGACATATAGGTGGTATATACACCCAACGGCATGCCATATAAGAAACCAAAGATCACAAGCAAGTACAGAATATTGCTGGCATTATGGAACATTACAATGATGATTAAGAAAATTGCAGTAGAAATCGCACCGAACATGAAGGTGAACTTACGTCCGAGTTTATCACCCATCACACCAGCTAAAATCTTACCACCAATCATTGCTGTATAGCTGCCGATCAAATAGTTGGTCATAGACTTGAAGTTCATGCCCAATTCTTGCTCTAGGTACAACGGCATCCAGTTATTTACACCATAATAACCAAACTGCATGAAGCCAGCGACAATCATCCAAAACACGAGCGTTCTGAAAATTAATTTATCTTCAACCAATGCTTTAAATACTGAGCGGTCAGTTTTGACCATCTTAGCTTCATTTTGAGTACGATTGAGTCGTGCATTTTTCCAAGCTTCTGATTCTTTGACAAAAAATGGCATAAGAATACCAATAATTGCGGCTGAACCACTCACCATGAATAGCATACGCCAGCCATGTTCTGGAATAATCGCACCAGCAAGCAATGAAGCTACAATATAGCCAAATGTCCATCCAGTAAAAATTGTCGCAATAATCGTTGTACGATATTTTGTAGGAACAAGTTCTGACATCAAACCTGCACATACCATATAAACCGCACCTAAGCCTAGAGCAGAAAGAAAGCGAACAGCAGCAAATTGGTAAACGTCTGTAACAAAACCTAAAAGTGCAGTCAAGATTGAGAATTTAATGATACTCAAGGAAATAATACGGACACGGCCGAATTTATCGCTGGCCCAACCGCCAAAAATACCTCCGATGGCCATACCGGCAAGAGTTACACTGCCTAGCATTCCAGCTTGAAATGACGACAAGCCAAATTCTGCTTTTAAACTAGAGAGGCTATAAGAGAGGAGCAGCATATCTGCGCCATCGACTAAAAGAACCAAAAAGCAGAATATAAAAGCTGCAATCCACTTTTGCTTAGGCGGTGAACTGACTACATTTGCTGCTTGCATATAATTCATCCTTAAATGTTTTTTATATTTAATAGCCTGCTATGTTTTTTAAGATGTGAACATCTTATTTTATACGTTTTATTATGCTGAATATGGAATTCAGTTAATAAATAGATAGCATGATTGACTATAATTAAAATATAGTTGCGAAAGTTATTTAAATGGGTAAATTAATTTATCGATCCTGATTCAATTAATTTATTTTGATTATTAAGTGTGTC
The DNA here is from genome assembly GCF_013419925.1 of Acinetobacter sp. YH12045. Classification (NCBI taxonomy): domain Bacteria; kingdom Pseudomonadati; phylum Pseudomonadota; class Gammaproteobacteria; order Moraxellales; family Moraxellaceae; genus Acinetobacter; species Acinetobacter sp. YH12045. The sequence goes on from NZ_VOZE01000014.1 coordinate 17,231, forward strand.
TGAAAAAACAGACAACCTAAAGATCTATATTTAATATAACGATGCTTTATTTGAATTTAAATAGATATAAATATGTTATGTTTTGATCTATTTAATGCTGAAAATTGATTGCTATTTAAACAAAAAACCATCACTGAAAGTGATGGTTTTTTACGTCGTATTTAGACTTTTTCAAATAAGGCAGCAATGCCTTGCCCGCCGCCGATGCACATGGTTTCTAATCCATACTTTGCATCTCTGCGCTGCATTTCATGTAAAAGCGTCGTCATAATACGGATGCCCGTTGCACCAATAGGATGACCGAGTGAAATCCCGGAACCATTGACATTGACACGTGAGTAGTCGTGTATATCTAATGCTTTTAACACTGCTAACGCTTGAGCAGCAAAGGCTTCATTCACTTCAAGCAAGTCAATTTCATCTAAGCTGATATTGTGTTTTGACAGCAATTTTTGTACTGCTGGTACAGGACCAATACCCATGCGGCTGGGTTCACAACCAACTGCAGTCCAACCTACAATTTTAGCCAATGGTTTCAAACCATGTTTTTCTGCATATTCTGCGCTGACCACTAAACATCCTGCAGCCGCATCATTTTGCTGACTCGAATTTCCTGCGGTGGTCACACCATTTTCACGCAGAATACGAAGTTTAGCTAAACCTTCTGCAGTTGTATCAGCTCGAATTCCTTCGTCACGGAGTACCACTGTTGTTTGTTTTTTAGTTTTAACTTCAACAGGAATAACTTCATCTGTAAACAAACCATTATTCCATGCAGCATCTGCTCTTTGATGACTCAGTGCGGCAAAAGCATCGCATTCTTCACGACTGATATTGTAATCATGTGCTAAATTATCTGCAGTTTCGGGCATGCCTGAAATATAGCCGAAACGCTCCACAGGTTGTGAACGCTCACGGCCACGCTCTAAGCGGTCATAAAAAGTCACATTACCTGCGCGTGAGCCCCAGCGCATATTGGTCGAGTAATATTCAATATTACTCATGCTTTCTACACCCAGAACAAGAACAGATTCTGCTTGGCCGGTTTGAATATTCATTGCAGCATTCATCAAGGCTTGGAGGCCTGAACCACAGCGACGGTCAAGTGTGTAGCCGGGAACCTCAATTGGAAGATTGGCTGCTAAAGCGGCATAGCGGCCCAGGCAGGGTGCTTCACTGGATGCATAAGATTGTGAGGCAATCACCTCATCAATCGTCGATGGATCAATTTGAGTTTTTTCTAGAACTGCTTCAATCACTTTCACGGCAAGATCTACAGCAGATAAGGATGCTAGACCACCGCCAAATTTACCAATAGGCGTGCGGATTGGGCTGACAATATATGCTTCTTTCATCATTAACTCCATTTAAAGATAAATCGTATTTTGTGCATCTGATTCCAACTGTGCTCTGTACTCAGGTGCTGCAATCTCAATCATTTTTTCTACACGCTGTTTAATAGACAAGCCACGTAAATCGGCAATACCAAATTCAGTAACAACAATGCCAATGTCACATCGAGGCGTTGAAACAGGGCCGTTTAATTGTGAGACAATCCGTGAAAAATTTTTACCTGCTGCAGGTAATGCAATGATGGAACAGCCATTTTGTGCCTGATTTGCCGCGCGAATGAAATCTAATGCGCCGCCAATTGCACCGACATAGACGCCATTTGCAACTTCAGCATTAACTTGCCCAGTCAGATCAACTTCAATTGCTGAATTCACTGCGATTAAGTTGTGAATTTTAGTCAGAACGCTGGCACTGTGCGTATAGGACGTTGGCCTCAATTGAATATTCGGGTTGAGGTGTACCAGCTGCTGTAATGCGTCCGAGCCGTTCACTAAGCCAGTAATTGTGATACCGGTATCAATGGGTTTCTCGGCATTGTTAATCACGCCAATTTTGGTCAGTTCACCAACACCATCACTAATAATGCCGCTATGAATACCTAAATTCTTGTGCTGATTTAAGGCATTTAAAACGGCTTCAGGCAGGGTGCCGATGCCAATTTGTAAGGTTGAACCATTTGGAATTAATGAGGCTACATTCTCTGCAATTTGCAAATTAACCAATGAGTGTTCATTATTTATTTCGGTAATATGTTTATGATTGGATTCAATGAAATAATCAAAATTTTCTTGCGTTAAATATGTCTCTGAATATGTCCATGGAATATCTGAATTAATTTGTGCAATAATGATTTTAGACTTAGGGATTAAATCTGAAATATAATCCTGACCATGTCCAAAACTATATTGTCCTAACTCATTGGGTGCTGAGAGCTGTATTAATAAAATATCAGGAGATATGTGCTCTGCTAGCATTGAATAATGTAAAGGCAGAATATCTAAATGATGATTTTTTGCCAAATTACGATTACTTCCAGCACCGCAATAACTTGAGAAATCGATTTTTTCAGCATGTGCTGGCTGACATGTGGCGTAGTTACTGATACCTAAAAAAACACGGAATTTTGGCAGCTCAGGTAACTTTTGCATTAAATCCTGAGTTAAAGAAATAGGTTCAGCCTGAGCTTGTCCCCAAACAATTAAGTCGTTTTCTTTAATGATGTTTTTCCAGTCGACACTTTTTACTTTGTTCATCATATTCATTCATTTATACATAAGAACAAAAAAGGGCTCGTCCTGTCGAGCCCCATTATTTTTTATGATGCTTCGCGAATCATGTTGCGGGCAATAATGATTTGCTGAATTTGTGTTGTACCTTCATATAAACGGAATAAGCGTACATCACGGTAGAAGCGTTCAATAGGGTATTCGCTGATATAGCCTGATCCACCTAAAATTTGTACACCGCGGTCTGCTACTCGGCCGCACATTTCAGTGGCAAACATTTTTGCACAAGAGGATTCCGTGCTGACATTTTGTCCCGCATCACGTTTTCTTGCTGCATCTAAAACCATGCATTTTGATGCATAAATCTCAGCTTTAGAGTCTGCAAGCATGGCTTGAATCAATTGGAAATTAGCAATTGGCTCACCAAATTGGGTACGTTCCATTGCATAGCGTAAAGAGTCTTCTAGGATACGTGTTGCTGCACCCGCACTAAGTGCTGCAATATGCAGACGGCCTTTGTCGAGCACTTTCATGGCAGTTTTAAAACCGACACCTTCAACACCGCCAATCAGGCTTGATGCAGGAATACGGCAGTTTTCAAAAATAACGTCACAGGTATGCGCGCCTTTTTGCCCCATTTTTTTATCACGCTTACCAAGTGAAATGCCTGGTAATTTACTGTCGATGATAAAAGCCGAAATACCGCCTGCACCTTTAATATCTGGGTTAGTACGTGCCATTACTGTAAAGACACCGGCATGCGGGGCATTGGTAATAAAACGCTTCGTACCATTTAAAATGTATTCATCACCATCTTTTACTGCTGTTGTTTTTAATGAAGCCGCATCAGAACCTGAGTTGGGTTCAGTTAAGCAGAAAGAACCAATGATTTCGCCTGAAGCAAATTTAGGTAAAAATTGCTGTTTTTGTTCTTCTGTGCCATCAATGATTAAACCCGCAGCTCCAATACCGTTATTTGTGCCAATGTACGAACGGAAGGCTGGAGAGGTGCGTCCAAGCTCAAATGCAATGATGACTTCTTCTTCCATGGTTAAGCCAAGACCTTCATATTGATCAGGAATTGTTAAACCAAATAGTCCTAACTCTTTCATTTGCTGAACGACATGCGGTGGCATTTCATCTGTTTCAGCCATTAACTCTTCATTCGGAATTAATACGCCATCAACGAATTGACGAATTGTATCTACCAATTGATCTAATGTTTCTTGATCGCGGATCATGACAGTGGCTCCTTGTGTCATTTATGAACTGTTCTCGTCTGAACAGCTATTCAATTTTGTTTAATTATTTCTCACTTTATACAGTGTCAATGTTATCACTTCAATCAGATTTTAAGATTACACAGTGAATTTTATATGTTAATTTTTGATCAAAATAATCAAAAATTAATATCCACTTTTAGTCTATTTTCATAGCTTTAATCATTCCTTTTAAAAATAATCATCTGTATATTGATTTAAAAATACGCTGTACGGAATACAAAAGAACGGTATGGATATACTTAAAATAGCGGTTAAGGAAGATGGGGTTGCAATTGTTGAATTGCATCGCCCTGAAGCGCGAAATGCTTTAAATTTAGCGCTTAGAGAGGCCTTGGCAAATGCCTTTGATACTTTAGATGCCGATAAAAACGTAAAAGTGATTGTGTTGACTGGCGGTGAAAAAATCTTTGCTGCTGGTGCTGATGTTAACGATTTTCTAACGGCTACAACTAGCCAAATGTATTTGCGCCATACTGAAAAATACTGGAAAAGTATATCAAATTGCAGCAAGCCTATTATTGCTGCTGTTAATGGCTATGCATTGGGTGGAGGCTGTGAACTTGCCATGCATGCAGACATTATTATTGCGAGCGAAACAGCAACTTTTGGACAGCCAGAAGTCAAGCTCGGTCTTATGCCGGGTGCAGGCGGTACGCAGCGTTTATTACGTGCTATTGGCAAATATAAAACCATGCTGTTGGTGTTGACAGGAAAATTAATTCCTGCTCAGGAAGCATTGCAAATGGGTTTGGTTTCAGAAGTAACAGCAGGTGATGCGACGCCAAAAGCGATTGAAATAGCAAATACAATTGCTGGTTTTTCAACGATTGCAGTACAGCAGATTAAGGAAGTGACCAATTTAGGACAGGATATGTCTTTAGATGGCGCACTTGCGCTAGAGCGTAAAGCTTTGCAAATTTTATTTGATACGAAGGATCAAAAAGAGGGTGCAAAAGCCTTTTTAGAAAAAAGACCAGCTGTGTATCAAGGAGAGTAACACAATGAAAATTGAGAAAATGGCGCTAGTGGGTACTGGCGTAATGGGTATGGGTATTGCGCAAATTGCAGCACAGGCAGGTCTTGAGGTTCGTTTATTTGATGCGAAAGAAGGTGCGGCTCAAGTAGGTTTAAATAAACTCAAAGCTACTTTGGAAAAATTGGTAGCGAAAGGGAAAATTTCTCCAGCTGCTTTTGAGCAAACTATTTCCCGTTTCATTGTGGTTGATCAGTTAGAGCAAGTAGCTGGTGTTGACTTGGTTGTTGAAGCAATTATTGAAAACTTGGAAATTAAACAGACCTTGTTTAAGCAGCTGGAAGACATTGTCTCTGAGTCGGCTATTTTAGTTTCAAATACTTCGTCATTGGTCGTTACAGAAATTGCTGCAAGCTGTAAGCATAAAGAACGTATAGCAGGATTCCATTTTTTCAATCCTGTGCCGCTGATGAAAATTGTAGAAGTGGTCAAAGGTTTATTTACTTCGGATGAAGTTGTAGATTCTTTATTAGAATTGGCTGAGTGCATGGGTCACTTTGGTGTGAAAACTAAGGATACACCAGGATTTTTGGTGAATCATGCAGGACGTGCTTTTGGAACAGAATCACTTAAAATTTTAGGTGAAGGTGTTGCAACTGTCAGTGAAATGGATCGCATTTTACGTGAGTCTGCAGGTTTTAAAATGGGGCCGTTTGAACTGTATGATTTAACAGGTTTAGATGTTTCTCATCGTGTGATGGAATCCATTTTCAATCAGTATTATCAAGAAGACCGTTACCGTCCAAGTACACTGACCCGCTTAATGCTGTCTGGCAATACAGTAGGTAAAAAAGTTGGTCAAGGTTTCTATCGTTATGATCAAGATACACGTTTAGATCAAGCACCGCCGCAAGCTGTACCGAATGTAAAAGACTTTAATGCGGTTTGGCTGGGTACAGACTTTGAAACGGACCGTGAAATTTTGGCGCAATATGTTCAATCACACGGATTCATTTTAGATCATGCCGAAAGTCCTGCTGCGGATAGCCTGATTGTATTGGCGACTTATGGCGAAGACACAACAACAGCTAGCCAACGTTTTAATGTCGATGCAGCGCGAAGTGTCAGCATCGATATGTTGACTGACTTTAATATGCGCCGCGTATTAATGCCGTCCATCATTACGGATAAAAAATACATTGATCAAGCGCATGCATTATTTGCAAAGAATAATCATGGCGTCAGCGTGATTGAAGAAAGTGTAGGCTTCGTCAGTCAGCGTGTAATTTCAATGATCATTAATTTGGCATGTGATATTGCTCAGCAGCGTATTGCATCTGCTTCAGATATTGATAAAGCGGTACGTTTAGGTCTTGGTTATCCGCATGGCCCGATCAGCTGGGGTAATGTGCTTGGCGCACATCGTATTTTATTGGTACTTGATCGTATTTATGCGATTACCGGTGATCAGCGCTACCGTCCAAGCCCATGGTTACAGCGCCGAGCAAAACTTAAATTAGATTTGCTGCACACAGCGTCGATTTAACGCATTTATTCATCATTTTTTCAAGAACGAAACAATATTCTGAACGGATTTAGAGGTGATTTATTATGGGTACTTTAGAAGGTATTCGTGTCCTAGATTTAAGTCGTATTTTAGCGGGTCCTTGGTGTGGTCAAATATTGGCTGACCTTGGTGCAGAAGTGATTAAAGTGGAACGTCCACGTGTGGGAGACGATACCCGTATGTGGGGTCCACCTTGGATGAAAAACGATGCTGGGGAAGAAACACGTGAAGGTGCGTATTTCCAAGCTGCGAACCGCAATAAGCATTCAATTACCATTGATATTTCTAAGCCAGAAGGACAAGAGATTGTCCGTCAACTTGCGAAGGATTCTGATGTTGTTATTGAAAACTATAAGGCGGGTTCCTTAAAAAACTACGGTTTAGACTATGAGAGCTTAAAAGAAATTAATCCAGGCTTGGTGTATTGCTCTATTACAGGCTTCGGTCAAGATGGACCACGTGCAGAAGAGCCGGGTTATGACTACATCATTCAAGGTATTGGCGGTTTGATGTCAGTTACGGGTGATAAAGAGCCGTTAAAAACCAGCGTTGCATTTGCCGACTTAAATACAGGTTTATATTCGGCCATTGCCATTCAAGCAGCGATTATTAACCGCTTTAAGACAGGTCAAGGTCAGCATATTGATATGGCGCTGTTGGATGTACAAGTCGCATGTTTAGCCAATATTGGCATGAACTATATTACATCAGGTGAAATTCCGAAGCGTTATGGCAATCAGCATGCCAATGTTGTTCCATATCAAGTTTTTAAAGCTTCTGATCAAGACTTTATTGTGGCTTGCGGAAATGACAAGCAATATGTAGTGCTGTGTGAAGCGATTGGTTTACCCGAATTAGCAACAGATCCACGTTTTGTGACCAATGCACTTCGACTTAAAAACCGTGATGAAATTGTCGAAATTTTAAGTCAGCATTTCTTAACCAATACAGGAAAATACTGGGTGGAAACCATTCAGAAAGTCAAAGTTCCTGTCGGTGTCATCAATAATCTTGAACAGACCTTTGCTGAACCACAAGTGATTGCCCGAAAAATGCTGGTTGAAATGAAGCATCCAATGAAAGAGAAATTGAAAGTCATTGCTTCGCCAATGAAATTTTCACGCACTCCAGTGCAATATCGTAAGGCACCGCCAACCTTGGGTGAAGACACCGATGCTGTTTTAGAACGATACCTTGGAGCTGAAGAAATTTCTCAGCTGCGTACGAAGGGTATTGTCGGTTAATCAAAAAGTGTTATTTCGCTTAAATTGCCAATTTAAGCGAAAACTAAGTGTTTAAGTCCCCCTGCAAAAAGGCATCAAATTTTTTTATGAAATTTGAGGGGGACACTTGTTTCATGAAATTGAAATGAAAATTTCATAATAAATTCAAATAAATGGATGTTTGAAAATCACAGGGAGGGCACTATGTTGCCATTTTTAAAATCAAGTTTAGTTGCAGCGCTGAGCAGCTGTTTATTTATTCCAATGACGTATGCGAATACGGAAATCAATCAAAAGATTGATGCGCTTTACAAGGAAATAGATCAGTTGAAAGCAATGGTTGCGCAGCAAAATGCGCAACTGCAGCAAAATCAAAATACCACGGCAACACTCGTAGCAAATACAGAAAAAGCTGATCAAACCATCGTTCAAGCCCGTTCTAAAGGCGGTGCGGAAGTCACGCTCTATGGTTTTGTCCGTGCGGATGCTGCGTATCAATTTGAAGGCGGTAACGGTATTTTTAACCGTATCAACAACGTGGCTTTAGAGGGTGATGCCAATAAAAAGCAAACGGAAAACCGCTTCGACAGCACATTGACTTCATCACGTATTGGGATGGATTTAAAGACTAAACTGGCAGATAAAGATATCAATGCTAAAGTGGAAGTCGATTTTCGCGGCGGTGATAAAAACGATACCATTCGTATTCGTCATGCTTATTTGGCTTGGGACAATTGGCTTGTTGGTCAAACAACATCATCATTTTTATCCACTGAGACACTGCCAGAGCTTTTAGATTTTAATGGTGTTTTGGGTGGTGGCGTTTATCGAACGCCAATGGTTCGCTATAGCCATGCGCTGTCACCGGATGCACAGCTTTTGGTGGGGATAGAAAAATCCAGTGATGCCAATGAGTTTCCCGCACTGACGGCAAAAGTCAGTCAAAAACTGGCCGATAACAAATTATTAATTAATGGTCGAGTTTTGGCGCAAGAAGTCAGAAACCGTTCTCAGCAGGATGATCTCACGGAATTTGGCTGGGGTGTCGCAGCAGGTCTGCAATATCAACCCGCGAATAATGTGACAGTGAATGCAAACTACTCACATGTCGTTGGTGATGATAAGTATTTTTTATATAACGCTTCAAACAGCTATATTCAAAGCAATGATTTGAAGTTAGTTGAGTTTGATGCAGTGAGCGCAGGTTTAACGTATCGTATTAATCCGAAATTAAGAAGTACTTTAGGTTATGGTGCATTATTTTATGATGAAAATAATGCGACTGGAAATGAGAGTTTACAGCAAGCTTGGCTAAACCTGATGTATAACCCATTTAAACCAGTGACTTTTGGTATGGAGTATATATATGGTGAACGTGAAACGATGGATAATAAACAAGGTAAAGATAGCCGTTTAGAATTTATGGCGAAATATGATTTTTAATTGGTTTGTTATTTAAATATCAGGCTATATATTAATATGGCCTGATATTATTTTTTTTGGAAAAAATTAATATTATCGTTTGATGATCATTAATGTTGCTGTGCCATGCGCAAAAACTTTATTATTTTCATCAATAATTCTACCTTCAGTCATAACCAAAGTTTTACCTGTATTGATAATGGTTCCAATTCCCCTGTAGGTTTTATTAATTTGCATCGGACGGATCATTTTAATATTTAGGTCAGTCGTGGCAAAACGAATCCCTTTTTCCATGACAGTATGTGCTGCAGCGCCAGTTACACTGTCTAATACCGTTGCGCAAAAGCCACCATGAACACCGCCTTGAAGGTTTATATGATGTTGATTTGGCGTAACTTCATAAACAATATATCCAGTTTTTACTTCAACCAGTTTCATTGGGATGGTGCTGGCCATCGGGGCGTGGGAAATACTCCCATCTTTGACTGCTGTTAAAAACTCTAAACCCGTAAGTTGATCTGTAGACATTTTAAATCCTAAATATATTGCTGTTCTAAGAGAATATTTATTTTATTTATAACATAAAATTTTAAAAATTAAATACAACTTTGTTATTGGACTGCTCTTTGTATAGTGAAAAACTATTGTTAGCCGAAGAAAATTTTATTATACCTGTTTGGTTTATTTATGTAGATTTGTTTTTAGGGTGTTTTGATTTAAGTTGAAAATTCATTTTATTTATATGAATTTTATAAATTAAAACGTCGCATTGTGATTTATTTTCCAATGTGTATCTTCTATTCATTATTAATACGTAGAAAACTATGCGCCAAATTCATAAAATATTAGTTGCGAACCGTGGTGAAATTGCGATTCGTGTCATGCGGGCAGCATCTGAAATGGGCATTCGAACCGTTGCGATTTATGCAGAAGAAGATAAATTTGCCATGCATCGTTTTAAATCAGATGAAGCATACCGAGTAGGAGCAGGCAAGAAACCAATTGCGGCTTACTTAGATATTAAGGACATCATTAGAATTGCATTAGAAAATAATGTAGATGCCATTCATCCAGGTTATGGTTTTTTATCAGAAAATCCAGATTTTGCAGAAGCTTGTAAAGAAGCTGGAATACTATTCATTGGACCGAGTGCAGATGTGATGAGACAGCTTGGTAACAAAGTAATGGCGCGTAATGTCGCAGTCATTGCTGGTGTGCCAGTTGTGCCAGCAACAAATGCACTGCCAGAATCAATTATGGAATGCCGAGAGATTGCCGCTCAAGTGGGTTATCCATTAATGCTGAAGGCAAGCTGGGGTGGTGGTGGTCGTGGCATGCGTGCAATTGAGCATGAGGGTGAGCTTGAAGATGCTATTCACATTGCACGCCGTGAAGCAAAATCTGCTTTTGGTAATGATGAAATTTATTTAGAGAAGTTGATTCGTCAAGCACGTCATGTTGAGGTGCAGATACTTGGGGACATGCATAACAATATTGTTCATTTGTTTGAGCGTGATTGTACGGTACAGCGTCGCAATCAAAAAGTTGTAGAGCGTGCGCCTGCACCTTATTTGAATGAAGAACAGCGTGAAAAACTCTGTGCAGCAGCCTTGAGGCTTGCAAAGGCGGTGAACTATACGCATGCGGGTACAGTTGAATTTTTAATGGATGCTGAAACAAGCGAGTTTTACTTCATTGAAGTCAATCCGCGTATTCAAGTAGAGCATACAGTCACTGAGGAAATCACTGGCATTGATATTGTCAAAGCTCAGATTCGTATTACTGAAGGGGCGAAGATCGGTGAGAAAGAAAGTTTTGTTCCTGTCCAAGAGCAAATTAAAATGCTTGGTCACGCTGTTCAATGCCGTCTGACCACTGAAGACCCGAAAAATGCGTTTATGCCAGATTATGGCAAGCTGACTGCATATCGTGCAGGGACAGGTTTTGGGGTGCGGGTCGATAGCGGGACAGCTTATACTGGTGCTGTTATTAGTCCATATTATGATTCGCTGCTTGCAAAAGTGACGGTACGTGGTTCATCTATGCATGAAGCCAATTCCCGTATGTTGAGAACTTTAAAAGAATTTAGAATCCGCGGTGTTGCGAATAATTTAGCCTTTCTAGAAAATGTAATTACCCATCCATTATTCAGTTCGGGCCAATGTACGACAAAATTTATTGATACAACACCAGAGCTGCTGAACTTTCCAATTAAACAAGACCGTGCAACAAAGCTCTTAGAGTTTTTAGGTGATATCACTGTCAATGGTCAGCCGGAACTGAAAGGTAGACAATTACCTCAAATACAGACCTTTTCAGCACCACTACCGTCTTGGGAACTTAGCAATGATTCAGGTTTAACAGGTTCTAGAGAGCAATTTAAATTGCTCGGCGCAGATGGTTTCAGTCAATGGATGTTAGATCAGAAACGCGTCTTGATTACCGATACGACTATGCGAGATGCACATCAGTCATTGTTTGCGACGCGAATGCGCAGTGCAGATATGCTTGCCATTGCGCCATATTATTCAAAAATGGCAGACCAGCTATTTTCACTCGAATGCTGGGGCGGGGCAACTTTTGATGTATCGATGCGTTTCTTAAAAGAAGACCCTTGGGAGCGTTTGGAAAAACTACGTGAAGCTGTACCAAATATTTTATTCCAAATGTTGCTCAGATCTTCAAATGCGGTGGGATACACCAATTATCCTGATAATGTCGTACGTCATTTTATTCAGCAAGCCGCGCAGTCTGGTATTGATTTATTCCGTGTTTTTGACTCTTTAAATGCAGTGGATAATATGCGCACCGCGATAGATGCTGTACGTGACACGGGCATGCTTTGTGAAACCGCGATTTGCTATACCGGCGATATTTTTGATCGTAGTCGCCGCTATGATTTGAAATATTATGTCAATATGGCGAAACAGCTGGAAAAGGCTGGAGTAAATATTCTGGCAATTAAAGATATGGCCGGTATTTGTAAGCCTAAAGCTGCCTATGAATTGATTAAGACCTTAAAAGAAGAGACTGGTTTACCAGTTCACTTCCATACACATGACACAAGCGGGATTGCTTCGGCAAGTATCTTAGCTGCAATTGATGCAGGAGTAGATGCTGTAGATACCGCCATGGATGCAATGAGCGGTTTGACCTCGCAGCCAAGTATGGGCTCCATTGTTTCGGCACTGCAAAATACTGAGCGTGATACAGGTTTAAATCAGAAAAGTCTACAAGCGTTATCGAGCTATTGGGAAGGCGTACGCAATATTTATGCACCGTTTGAAGCAGATATGCGTGCAGGCACAGCAGACGTTTATCATCACGAGATGCCAGGCGGTCAATATACCAACCTACGCGAACAGGCGCGCTCTTTAGGTTTAGAAGAGCAATGGTCAGATATCTCAGATGCGTATGCTCAAGTCAATTTACTGTTTGGTGATATCGTTAAAGTCACGCCGACCTCTAAAGTTGTAGGGGATATGGCTTTGTTTATGGTGTCGAATAATTTGACGACCGAAAATGTAAAAAGCGCAGACTATGCAATTGATTTCCCTGAATCTGTAATTTCGCTGTTTAAGGGTGAATTAGGAGTGCCAGCGCATGGTTTTCCTGAAGATTTACAACGAAAAATTTTAAAAGGTGAACAGCCTTTAAGTGACAGACCTGGTGCGCTTTTGCCTGCAGTTGATTTAACAGGGGAAAAGAAAAATGTTCAAAAACTTTTAGGTCAGTGTATTCGTGAGCAAGAATTTGCTTCTTATTTGATGTATCCAAAAGTATTTATGGAATTTATGCAGCATAAGCAGAAATATGGTGCAGTATCCAATATACCTTCGACTGCATTCTTTTATGGCTTAATGGAAAATGAAGCTGTTGAAGTTCCGCTTGAAAAAGGCAAAATGCTAGAAATTAAACTTCTAGCGCAATCCCAAGCGAAGAATGGAAACGTTGATTTATTTATTGAATTAAATGGACAGTTGAGATTGCTGCAAATTCAGCAAACTGGACAACTGTCAGAGCAGAGCCGTACTCAAGCTGAAACAGGAAATGCGCAGCATGTTGGCGCGCCAATGCCGGGTATGATCAGTACTGTTGCTGTGAAACAAGGCCAGAAAGTTGAGAAAGGAGAAACTTTATTTACTGTTGAGGCAATGAAAATGGAGTTGGCGGTTAAAGCGGAAGTGGATTGTATTATTCAAGACATTTTATTGAATTCGGGTCAATCTGTAAAAACCATGGATTTGGTGATGACATTATCCTAAGAGAAAATAAATTCAAGCAAGCCCAGATTTGCAATCTGGGTTTTCGTTTATACTAATTTATTAATTGAGCCATTTTGTCATTCAATAAGGTGTAATCAGGTGGGGGAGTAGTAGCACCTGAAATAAGCATGTTTTGCTGTCTGTAACATCCAGCATTGTCATTATCAATATTTTTAAGAATTAGTTGATGGATGTTCTGGATTTGCCATTCAGAAAAAGGCTCTTCTTTACGAATAAAGCCTTCTACATAGTAAATCGCATTTCTACGGTTAATTGCCTCGAAATGTGCTCGTAATGCTTTCCCGCCAACAGTAATACCTTCCAACACAACTTTTGTTTCTAGCAATGTCAGTGTATTGGCTGCAATTGCATTTGAATGGTATGTTCAGCGAACAATAAGATTTTTTTACAATTGCAGGAGAAAGGGGACGATGCTGATCTAATTTTGTTTTTAAAGTATCTATAATGTCAAACATAACTTTTTATCTACAGTTGAATTTTTAAATGATACATATAAAAGAAATGTTATAACATTTCTTTTATATTAAATGTATACGTGTTAAAATCAGTACACCATTTCAAATCCTGTTAATGGATTTGAACAAAATAAATTTTGTGATTCAATGCGCTAAATCTAATTTGGGTAAAAAATGGGTACAGGTAAAATGCTATTGACTTTATGGTTCACTAAATCAATAGTTTAGGAGTTGAGTTCAACTCCCGCCATCTCCACCAAATACCTAGTTTTATATGACGAAATATAACTGAATATAAAACGGAAAGGCTTAAATCTTAAGGGTTTAAGCCTTTTTTCTTGCCTAAACATAACCAAACATAAAAGCATATAGTATTGCGCTTCGTGTATCCCTGCGTGTATCCTTGAGAAAAAAATTGAACACAAGGGATACAAGGCTAATGAAAAGAACTGAAATAAAGCGCCGTCCTTTATCTGACACCGTGCTGGCTAATCTTGAAGCTGAATCAAAAGAATATAGAGAGCTTGATGGCAATGGTTTATATATCCGAGTAAAACCTGATGGTAACAAGTCATGGCAACTTAGATATAAAAAGCCTGATGGTAAGTGGTCATGGCTTGGGCTTGGTGGCTATCCCGAGGTTGCAGGGCAACTAGCTCGTAAGAAAGCCAAAGAGCTTTTAGATGATGTATCTAAAGGTGAAAACCCAATTATTTCTAAGCAAGAGCGAAAACGACAAGAGCTAGAACAAAATAATGCGACTTTTGAATTACTGGCTCGTGAGTGGTTAGATACAAAGCTCAATTCATGGGTGGCGGATACGATGACAAGAAATAAAGGTGCATTGGAAAAGCACATATTTCCTGTTTTTGGTAAGCGCCTATATACAACGATTAAACCAATTGAATGGATGAACTTGTTAAAAGGGATACAACAAGAGAAAGGCATTTTTGAACAAGTGAATCGTATGCGGGCAATGTGTCGGGATATTTACGATTATGCAAAGGTCACAGGGCGTATTGATTATAATCCTTTGGAGGGTATTCAGAAATATCTAGAGCAAGGCAAAAAAACCAATATGGCTCATGTGGATGAAAAAGAACTTCCCGCATTGCTGAGGGCTATTAATAATTATCCGACTATGGATGTACGAATGGGTTTGCAGTTGCTTGCTATGCTGTTTTGTCGCCCTAGTGAGTTGCGTGGCGCAAAATGGGATGAGTTTGATTTTAAAAATGCTGTATGGAATATACCCGAAGAACGCATGAAGAAACGCCGTGAGCATGTTGTGCCATTACCGACACAAGCCATAGCAATTTTGGAAGAACTCAAAAGTTACGATACTAATTCTGAGTTTTTATTTCCGAGCCGTTCGGATAAGAGTAAGCCTAAATCGGATACGGTTTTTATTATGGCTTTGCGCCGTATGGGGTATGAGGGGCGACAAACGCCACACGGTTTTAGACATATAGCTAGTACGCTTTTAAACAATAGAGGCTTTGATGAACGTCATATTGAATCGGCTTTAGCGCATGTCAAGGATGGTGTAGCGGGTGTGTATAACAAGGCTCAGTACTTACAAGACAGAGCCAATATGATGCAATGGTATGCGAATCATTTAGAAGAAATAGCAGATCAATCAATAATTCAATTTAAAAGAAATGTTTAATTAATTATAGGACAGAAATATGGCTGAAATTTCACTTACAACTGAAGATATAAAAATACTAAAAAGTCTAAAAAATTTTAATGAAGAATTACGCTTAGACGAAAATAAACCATCTTTTAGCATGGTCTTAATGTCGTTAAATCAATTTAATTATAGTTACGATTTTTTTTGCCAAATAATGAAAATTGAAAAGGATGATTTTTCAAAATTATTACTGGGTTTCAGGAATAACTTATATGAAGACTTAGAAAATACAGGATTATCAGAAGTACTCAAAGTTGACATAAATAATATTTATAATTCAATGCAATACTTTATTCATTTTAATGATGTAGTTCTCTTAAGTGATATTTGTTTTGAAAAAAAAAGCTTGTTAAACGATTTAGAGAATTTACAATTTTGTAGGGATTCAAAACAAATAATCTCAACATTTTTCATAGCATTTGATAAATTTTTTGTTTGGGCTCAAGCAATTAATATTCTCAATGAGAGGATAAAAAACTCAATTAATATAGGTCAAAAATTAAAAAAACAGCCTAAACATGTAGTAGATATTCATAAAAAAGGCGCTCAAGCCAGAAAAATGGTTTTTGAATTAAAAAAAGCAAAAGCATATGAACTATATGAAAAGGGGAAATACCATTCATATGCACAATGTGCTCGGGAGATTTACCTAGAAATAGGGGTTAATGACCCAAGAACTGTTAGTAATTGGTTGAGTGAAAAATACAGTAAAAAGAAGAAATAATACAGTTATCAAGCAAACTGTACTTCGTGCAACATAAGTGTGCATTGAGCTAGCTCAAGCATTTAAATCATTGTAATTAAATTAAATAATACCTTTACTTTTTCAAATACAGGTATGTTTATGACTATTACACCTTTGCGCCTTCAGTTCAAAAAAACTTGTGAACTTTTAGATATCAGCCGTGAAAAGCTCCGACATTTACAGCGTACAGATGAATCTTTTCCGAAAGCGATTAAGGCGGGCACAAGTAAGCAAAGTGCAGTTTTCTTCGATTATGCCGAGCTTATGGCATGGCACGAAAAGCAAAAGTTAAGCCTTACAACTGAGGAGGTTTAATTTATGCGTATCACTCATAAAGCGAATATTCTTCGACATCTGCAACAAGGCAAAAGTATTACTCAACGAGAAGCGATTGCCTTATGTAATTGCTATCGACTCAGTGCAGTGATTTTTGAATTACGTTGTGCGGGTTACGATATTAAAACCCATGACGAGGATAATGATTCAGGAAAAGGCATTCATGCTCGATATGAGCTTATAGGGGGCTAACATGACTGGTACTCTTGAAACCCCGAGCTTAGAACAGCCTAGAGATATATTAGCAAATTGTATAAAGCTTAATCCACAGGACGGCGCATTTATGCGTCACCCTATCATTGAATCAAATGGTAGCCCTAAACAACCCATCTATATTGATAATACAGTCGTTGATATAGATGGCGTGAAATATGAAAGCCCAATGATATTGCCAATCTATAACGGGCAATTAAAACTGATTCAGTGTGCGGTACTTCAGGATAAAAAGACTGTTCAAATATTCCCTGATGGAGGTTTAGCTAAAGGATTTGCATATTATGGGCAATTGCATAAAGACAGACCTGTTATAATCGCGCGCGAATTAGAAGAATTTTTTAGCGTGGCAAGAACTGATTATGCTGTTGTTTTAGCAATATTGCCTGATGTGTGTAAAACAACAAATACTGCATTAAAACAAGCTGATTTAAACATAATTGAAGCAGTTATAAATCAGTTATGGGGTGCAGGTTATAAACAGCTATATATCCCGACACGACCACAAAATAAAGAAATATTACTCGAAATAGCACAAAGCCAAAAAGTACAGCTTATAGACCAATATCGAAGTGATGGAACTTTTATGGAAATTACACAATATGAAACAGCACAAGAGGTACAAGCGTTTATAGGTGAGGCAATTCAAGATTTACCAATATTTCAGGAAGTTTGGAAAGAACCCAAACAAATAAAATCTGAATTATTACCAGTGAAGAAAATCACAAGAGATATGCTTCCACTCGATGTATATACGTATTGTGCGGATGAAGCTAAACGAGCGGATAACATGACTTTTGATTTAGTCGCCGTGTGTTTGTTGACTTCATTGGGTGCATTGATTGGTGCGAGAGTCGCTATCAAGCCTAAACAATTAGATGATTATTCGATTGTACCTAACTTATGGGGCGGAATTATTGCGCCACCGAGTAGCAAAAAGTCACCCGCAATAAGTGCAGGCACACGGCATTTAGATCGACTCGTATTGCAGGCTAAAGAACAATATGAACTTGAGCAAAAGGAAAATATTGCCAAAGGTATTGTTTTTAAATCTACTGAAAAAGAGCTAGTTAAAAAGTTAGATAAAGCAAAAGAGGAAAGTGAAAAATTAAAACTAGCTCAAGATATTGCAGAAATGCAAACAGAAGTTAATGACAGACCTGTATTAAAACGCTACTTCACTAATGACAGTTCACCCGAAGCATTGGCTGATTTAGAAAGAAGTAATCCAAACGGTATTTTGGTCATTCGAGATGAACTTATTGGCTTACTCAGTTCATTAGATCAAAATGATACTGATACAGGACGAGCATTTTATCTTGAGGGATGGAACGGCACAGGTTCATATCAATTTGATCGTATTACACGAGGTTCAGGATATATTCAAAATCACTGTTTATCAGTATTGGGGGGTATTCAGCCTGATAAATTAATGAGCTATTTAGAAAAGACAATTAGAGGAATGGGGAATGACGGCTTATTACAGCGTTTTCAATTACTCATTTATCCTGATTTAGCCCAATGGCAATATGCAGATAGCAAGAGCAATAAAGATGCTAAAGAGGCTGTATTTAGTTTGTTTAAACAGCTTGATGAACTCAATGAACATGAGTTAGTTCAATTGGGTGCAAAGCCAAGTGATGAATTTAATATTCGACCTTATTTTCGATTTACACAAGAGGCTCAGGAAGCCTATAAAACATGGTCAACTCAATTAAATGGCATTACTATCCCCAATGAGGAACACGCAATTATTCAAGAGCATTTATCGAAGTTTGGAAAGTTAATGCCATCTTTGGCTTTAATATTTCATCTTATTGATTCAGTGCAATTAGGTGAGCGTATAGGGGGCATAAGCCTTTCATGTGTAGAAATGTCAATTAAGTGGTGTGATTACTTAGAAAGCCATGCACGGCGCATTTATGGCATGGTTTTACATTCTGCTACGTTTAAAGCCAATGCTTTAGCAATGAGGCTAAAAAAGCTCAATAATAATGATTCATGGCGAAGTAATGGCTTTAGTTCAAGAGAAGTGCATCGTAAAAATTGGAAAGGTTTAACAGACTTGAATGCTGTAAATGAAGCCCTTGAGCTACTTGTAGATTATGAATGGCTGAATGAGCAAGAAATTGAATCTTCGGTAAGGGGTGGGCGACCAAGTAAACGCTATTTGATAAACCCTAAAATATACTTTTCGCAAAAGTAGCACTGACAAAACTGACATTACTTAAATAGTTTTGTCGGTTTTGTCATTTGTGATTCTATGAAAATAATAATTTTTAGAGTCCATAAAAAAGAGTTTTTTCAGTCCCTAAAGGTATTTTATAAATCTAGTTTTATTTTGTGGTGATTGACTACAGATAAACCTTGAACTAAGTCTAATAATCGAATTTACGGACACGTTAGATACCGATAAAACCTTGTCCTAATCTTACTGTTTCATTAGATTTTCGGAGTCCTTAAAAAGGGAGTTTATGCATACGTTGAAAAAAGGAGTTTTCCGACACGTTAGATGTCAGAAAAATCTTACTATTACTAATTTTTAGAGTCCATAAAAAGAGTTTTCGGAGCGTTACGTGAACAGCTTGGCTTATATGTGACTTTCCAAGTATTTTTAATTTCCGAATGCCCTTAAGTACCTGACAAAACCTAACATTTTTAGTTAATACCAAAAATGCATGTGAAAACTATGAGCCAGTAGGTTATGATTTTTAATATTCTAAAATTAAGAAACTTTCTACAAAATTGAACTAATATTTTTAGGGTGATACTTTGCTTAAATTATTAATATTATTGTGTGGGATGGCTAGTCCGCTTTTATTTGCCCAAACCATTTATGAACTTAGGGAAAGTAATGGTGAGGCCTTGCTTACTAACAAGGATACTAAATATTCGAATCTAAAAGTTGAGAAGAAAACTTATTATCCTGAAGATGGTTTCGAGACAAAGTGGAATGTTCATTGTTCCAAAGACCGCTTTAATGGTTTAAAAAGTTGTTCGATAAGTACTTATGCGTCTGATGTATTTGTATATTTTTCAAAAGGCCAATATTCAATTTTGATTGGAAGAAATCATTACCCCCGAACATCAAGTGCTATAAAAATAGATGATAATGCAGCGATTTATGGGTATGAAGGTATATCTGAAACACCTTTAAAAGTTCTCAAACAGATGATGAATGGGAAGATAGCCTATACGAGATACAAAGAGTGGCCTTATGAATATAACAAGGATAACGAAGTAAAATTGGATGGTTTTAGTGAAGCTATAGAAAAAATGAAAACTGAGTACAAAAATTTATAAATGCATAATTAGATAAATAGGGGGGAGGGATGCAGGATTTGTTAGGTCAGGCTGCGTACAAGAAAAAGTTAGCAAAATTGTCAATAAAAGAAAAAAAATATGATGATGCGTGGAAATTTTTACATGAACAAAAGGAATTATATTTACGACATGCATCAAGTTCAGGCTTTGATCTAGTTTCGACTAGAGTAATTGATGCTTCAATTCATGAAGATTTAGCCAATATTTTGCGGTTGGAGTCAAAGCATAAACAAGCACTAAGTAATTTATCTTATACATATAAAGCTCAATTTATGGCGAATAGACCGATAGTTACTTTAGAAAAAAAATTACAGGCGTATTTTTCGAGAGTTTATGAAAAAGAACAATTTGAAAAGTTTAAATCACTTTTAAATTTGTTAAAGGATTCTGATTACATTTCGGTTAGAGATTTTGTAGAGATTTACTTTCTACAATTGTCGAAGAGTTTGAATGAAAAAATTTAAACCTGATAAAACTTGAATACTATTGAGGAAATGTAGCTTATAAGAGGCATTTAATCACCTCAATTCATTGGTGTATTGATATCTAATAAAAGATATTTTGTATCCCTACGTGTATCCCTTTGTTTTTAAATTTTATAAATTAAATAAATAACAACTGCTTATGTGTTTAGTTCAATTGACGCCATCCCACCAAATTCCTAAAAAAGCCTTTAAGCTTAATGTTTAAAGGCTTTTTTATTGGCTGTATTGCCTGTCGCTTGAGCAGTGCACCTCAATTTTTGCCTTTACGGGTAATTATTGGAAAAATTTATCCATTTAATTTTTAGTCTAGATAATGGGTATATAGATTAACTCATAGATACGAGATGCAGAAAAGCACAGCCCCAAGATAAGTATTACCGCCTTTGAGATGAAAATGGCTCATCACTATTAATCATACCCATTGGACAAAAAGAAAGAAACGTATGCTATACCGTTCAAGGTGAACGCAATTCTGATTCATTCTGTCTATATCCTGAGGGGGAATTTAAAGAAAGCAAGAGAGCTTGCCATTGAACTGAAATAAATGTATTACAAGTCAGTCTATTACAAATATATCAAGCTATTTTTTAAAGTGGTCGTTGAGAATCAAAGAATAAATAGTCATGATCTAAAAATGATTATCTGCTTTATTCAACTCTTTTGAGACAACAGTGTAATCTTTAATCCCTTAGGAAAATTCGGTTCAAATTCGATGGCATAAGCATATTGTTGCAGCATTATTTTGACTAAAGATAAGCCCAGTCCATGACCTTTCTGCTGAGACGATTTACGCCAAAAACGTTGCCCTAAGTAACGAATATCTTCGGCATTTAAATGTGGACCGTTATCTTGAATGTGTAAAGTGTTTTTCTGCATACTCACGTTAATCACATCAGCATTTGCATGTAATAGTGCATTTTCAAGCAGGTTTTTAAGAACAGAATACAAGACAAATTCAGGTAATGCCAAATCACCAAGACTGTGCCAATCGACCTGAATTTTAGCTGTTGCTTCAGGATAAATCAGTGCTAAATCATCGAGTACTTTTGCAATAATGGGCTGTACCTGAATGCTTGCTTTGATCTGTTCAATAGATTGATCAGTATTCGACAACATCAGTAATTGCTCAAGTAAATCAGCATAGCGACGGACACTTTGATTTGCTTGATCCAAGCTATATTGCAATTTCATATTGCCGTCCTTTTTCGCTATCAGTTGTGCCAATTGCACATTGGTTTTAATTGCGGTTAAAGGACTCCGTAATTCATGCGCAGCGTATGCACTAAAGACTTTTTCATTTTCAAGACTTTGATGCAGTTTGTGGACTAAGCGATTCGCATTTTGCACAAAAGGGTAGACCTCTGAGGGCATGGTATTGGCATCTAAGCTTGTGAGATATTGGCTTGCCTCATTGAGCGATAAATTTGACTGACTTAAATTGCTTACAACCAGATCCAAGGCTTTAAATTCTCGACGAACAATTAAAACAATTAAGCCGATACACAACAATAATGACAAGATCAGCGGAATTAAGACCGATTGTAAAATTTGTTTTAACAAAGACTCCCGCAAAAACATACGCTCTGCAGCCACCACTTGAATCTCACCACGGCGTAACACATAACTGCGCCATTGCGTCTGACCTTGTTGCCAAGTACTAAAACCAACTGCTTGTTGACTTAAATCTTTCGGTGCCCCGCGTGTTTTGGCAATCACATGCTGTCCTACACTGATGTCAGAACTAAATAAAGATACTTCGCACGCGATTAATGGTTCTTGGTCTGTGGAATGAAGTTGTTGAGCTAAGGCAGACTCATCCAAGCTTTGCACTGGTAATTGTTGAATTAGCCGTGCCACCATTTGTGCGGAGGCATGTAGACGTTGATCTAGAGTCTCCTGAAGACGCTTTTGTAAGTCGATATACAGCCAAACAAACACCACACTCCATAAGCCGATCATCACAGCCAAAAGACTACTGACCAAGCGCCATTTTAAGCTGTGTGATTTTTGCATGGGATTGACTCAGGAATTTTAAACATATAACCGACACCACGAATAGTCTGAATATAGTCCGCATGCAATTTTTGCCGTAAATGATAAATATGGACATTCAAGGCATTACTTTCGATACTGTCTTGGAAGCCGTATAACTTATCTAACAGCACTTCATTTTTGAGCACTTGATTTGGATGGCTCATCAAGGTTTCAAGCAAACTGTATTCACGTCGTGAAAGCTGAATCATTTGATCTTGATAATGGACTTCTTGAGTGTCTTTATTGAGCTTTAAGTGGTCAAATTGAATGACATTCGATGAAAAACCGCGGTGACGTCGGGTGAGTGCATGAACCCGTGCAATTAGTTCATCCAGTTCAAAAGGCTTGGTTAAATAGTCATCGGCACCGACATTTAATGCCTCAACACATTGTTGGGTCTGTAACCGTGCGGTTAAAACCAAAACAGGGACATGAATCTGATCTCTGCGCCATGATCGCAGTAAGTCTAAACCATCTTGGTCAGGTAGGCCTAAATCAAGTAAACATAGATCGACCGCACTGTGGCGGATAAAATAATCCGCATTACGCGCATGACTCACATGTTCTACTGAAATATTTAAAAAATCCAATGTGGCACAAATACTTGAGGCAATATATGGATCATCTTCAACCAAAACAACAAACATAGCGTTTTCCTGACTTCCTACCTGTATTTTATAAATGATTTATCTTGTTAATGCTCCCTTAATTTATGCTTTTGCATAATCAACTGAAATAGATTTATGTCGGGTATTAAAGTCATCTATGCGTATAGGGTTAGTAGGGTTGTGTGGAATATTCAGCATTTTGAGTATGCAAACAGCATCCGCTGATTTTTTACCCCCTGATCAAGCATTTGCTTTTCAGGCTGTATCGACAGCGCAAGACCAAGCCAGCTTCACGTGGCGTATTGCTGATGGTTATTATCTGTATCATGATCAGATTAAAGTCATTGAAAATGGCAAAGCATTATCACTGCAACTGCCTCGTCCACAGCAAAAAGATGACCCCAATTTCGGCATGACCGACGTACATTATGGGCAAGTGCAAGCGACTGTCGCAATGCAACCCAATCAAAGCTATAAAATTGAATGGCAAGGCTGTGCCGAAAGTGGCTTATGTTATCCAGTACAGCGCACCACCATTCAAACCGATGCAGATGGATTACTCCCTGCAAGCAATCTGAGTCAGCAAAGCACAACGCAAAAGAAATTATTAGATGCAGTCACATCGTCGTCATTACCCAATACTGCAGTACCTGTAGAACCACAGGCGAAAAACACTGAAACTGTAACCGTTGTAACGCCAGCAAATACAGCAGAAGTCAAAGAGGATGAAAATGGTTTAAGTCCCTCTTCTGAAGTGACTGCTTTAACAGAACCTAGCGAAGCCAGTGCGCCAGAGCTAGATGATGCCTTGATGATGCAGGCAAGTTCTGAATCTGTGACTACAACGAATGCTGAACAGCGTACGAAGCAGGTCGATTGGAACAACGACCAGTACTTCTTTTATTTACTTTCAACAGACAATATTGCACTGAATCTGATCATTTTTTTAGGTTTAGGTGTATTGCTCGCATTCTTACCATGTTCCTTACCACTGATTCCGATCTTATCCAGTATTTTGGTACAACGTCATCGTGGCTATCGTGCTGGCATGATTGCAGGTGTCTTTGTGGTCGGAATGGCATTGGTTTATGCCTTGATGGGTTTAGCTGTGGCAGGACTTGGCTATAACTTCCAACGTTGGTTACAAAGTCCCATCTTTATTGGGTTATTTGCGGTCATGTTTGTGCTGTTTGCACTGAATTTATTTGGCGTATTCCAGTTGTCTTTACCACAAGGTGTATTACAGCGTTTAGATCAATGGCAACAACGACAAAAAGGTGGAACCTTATGGGGCTCATTCATTATGGGCATGATCTCTGCGCTAATTGTCGGACCCTGTATGAGTGCGCCATTGGCAGGGGCTTTGCTGTTTGTTGCGCAATTACCTGAACCGTGGATGGGGGCTAGTTACCTGTTTATTCTAGGTCTAGGTGTGGGCTTACCATTGTTGATTGCCTGTGTGTTTGGTACGCAGTACTTACCCAAACCGGGCGTGTGGATGGATCGTCTGAAATTCACTTTCGGTTTTGTCATGCTGTTGTTGGCGGTGTATTTCCTGCGTCCTTTACTACCGAGTGTGGTTTATTTGATGTTGATGGGACTCTTATTCATCGGTATCACGGTTTACATTTTATGGAAGATACGTCCGCATATTTTGCAAATGCCGATGCAACTGCTGTTGATTGCTATGAGCTTAGCGACCGCAATATCGGGTGGATGGTATATCACGCAAGCATGGTCACAACTGAGTACAACACAAGCCATCACATTAGTCGCATGGCAAAAAGTACGTACCCAAGCCGAGCTTGAACAGGCACTAAATCAAGTCAAAGGACAAGCAGTGCTCATAGATGTGTATGCCGATTGGTGTGTGGCTTGTCAGCCGATTGAAAAAGAGGTGTTACCTCGTGCCGATGTACAAACAGCTTTAGATGCTGTTGCTCGAATCAAACTCGACTTAACAGAATATGAAGCAAGTCAAGATATTGTGCTGAAAGACTGGCAGATTTTAGGACCACCTACCATGATTTTCTTAGATGTACACCATCAAGAACAGCGCAATCTACGTTTGACGGGTACCTTTAGTGCAGCGCAACTCTTGAGCCGATTAAACCGAGGTACACCGCCATGATCTCAAGCGAAGCACTGCATCTTGGACCATTCATGTTGCCATGGGGACTGTTGTGTTTGGTGTTGGCTTTGCTGGTCAGTGCCATGATTGGACGAAAAGTCGGGCAAGAAGCACAGTGGTCAACCGAAATCCAACAGCGTTTCCAAGATTCGATTTGGAGTAGTGTTTGGATCGGATTACTCGGTGCACGCCTAGTCTTTATTGGATTAAATCTGGAATCTTATCTCGTATCGCCCATTGATATGCTGAAAATTCAAGACAAAGGGTTTCATCTGATTGGCGGGATAATTATTGGATGTGCATGGTTTTGGTGGCGAAATTCAGCCATTGCGAACAAAGCAAAAGCCACATTATTACTGATCTTTGTCCTGCTTATGGGGGCAGGATGGACAGTACAAAAAATCATGCATCAAGATAGCCATTATCCAAATTTGAGTTTTCCAAGTCTGAAGCTTGCCCATCAAGATCTGTCAGAAATCATTGCGCTAAAACAATTTCAAGGTCAGCCCACGGTTGTAAATTTATGGGCGAGTTGGTGTCCGCCGTGTCATCGTGAAATGCCTGTATTACAGCGTGCGCAGGATCAATATCCTGAGGTGCATTTTGTCATGCTCAATCAAGGGGAAGAGGTCGATACCGTCCGTGCTTATCTCACAAAACATCACTTCAGTTTTAAACACGTTCTGCTAGATGTGCAGGGTGAAATGCCCCAAGCAGTGAACAGTTTAGGTTTACCCACTACCTTATTTTTCAATGCACAAGGTCAGTTGATTGCGCGTCATCAAGGAGAACTCAGTCAAGCGATGTTGCAACAATACTTAAAGAAAATGAATCCATAAATTGATCATAGGATATGCGTCATGAATACTTTACTTAAAACCAGTTTATTCATCGGAACACTGTTGACGGTAGCATGTGGTGTCAGTGCCAATCCGAATGCCATTAAAAAACAACTAGAAAAAGAAGGCTTTCAATTTGTAAAACAAATTCCTGCACCCGAAGGTTTAACAGGTTGGGTAGGGCATGAAGATCAATATTCCAATACCATTTTTATTTCTAAAGATGGTAAATATTATATAAAAGGTGAGTTGTTTGATGCCCAAGGCAATAATCTTTCAAACACCCAAATTGAAACCCATATGAAAAAAGCCATTTTGGATGATGTATGGAAAACATTAGAAGATTCAACCTGGATTCAAGATGGCAAAACCGATGCGCCACGTATTGTCTATGTATTCTCAGATCCCAATTGCCCGTATTGCCATAAATTTTGGCAAGAAGCACGTCCTTGGGTAGAGTCAGCTAAGGTACAATTACGTCATATTCAGGTCGGCATTATTCGTGAAGAAAGTCGTGCTCAGGTAGCAACTTTACTCATGTCAAAAAATCCAATAGCGGTATTTCATGATATCAATGTCAATCGTGGCAAAAATCGTCTTAAACCAGCTGAAAATATTCCTTTAGAGATTGCAGAAAAAATTGATTTTAACCAAAGCTTAATGGGCAAATATGGTTTCTTCTCAACACCATCCATTGCTTGGCGTGACAGCAAGGGGAACTTCAAGTCCGCACAAGGGATGCCGAGTGATCTCAAAGAAATCTTTGAAAAATAAGTAAAATGGATGTTCACCAAGCCAACACAACAGCGCGTCTAAGATCATGCTAAGCTCAACGTCAACGACTTAAACATCAGGGGGCGCAATGTCAAATTTACAAGATCCACGCGTATTGTTCGCTTTGGAACGTACAGCATTGGCATGGAACCGCAGTGGTTTAGCCCTGATAGCCTTTGGTTTTGTGATTGAAAAATCAAATGTATTGCTACAACTACTGCACCCTGAGGAATATCAGCACAAAATTATCTATGGACAGTGGCTGGGCATTGCCGTGATTGTGTTTGGTTTATTGGTGAACTTTGCCTCAATTTTGCAATATCGTCGAGGATTGAGCTCATTAACCGAACAGGAATTTATTGCGGATTATCAGAGCCAACATCCCGTGTGGCTGAATTTATTGACCATGCTGACTGGGTTTTTACTGATCATCTCATTTTGGATTTACTAAACTTGGCTGAGCCTCCATACAAAAGCATGCACAAGAATGTTTATTCCTGACAGTACAATTGATACAGCGTTTGCATAATACCCAGCACTTTAGGGTCTGCCATTTGATAAAAAATTTGTTTGCCTTCGCGACGTGTCGAAACAATTTTATTGTTCCGTAAAACGGTCAATTGTTGCGATAGGGTCGGCTGATGAATATCGGTACATTCCTCAATTTGCTGAACATTTAATTCGCCATTGATCAACACACATAAAATTTTTAAACGGTCAGGATTTGATAACACTTTCAAACAATTGGAAACGGTATCAACCTGCGTAAATTCAATTTTTAAGTTATCGATTGCGATATTCATAACGTCTAACCCGAATCATAAAAAGCAAAAGGAGCAAAGTATATCGAGATAATAACATAAAATGACTTGATTAATATATAAAGTTATATAATATAAGTTTAAATATTGTTTATGGCGCGTTAACTATGCATGATTTTGTGACAGCGTTTCTTGGTGGTGCTCTGTTGGGTATAGCAGTGGTGGGTTATTTGTATGTCCATGGGCGTATTGCAGGCATCAGTGGCTTGATTGCGCAGGTACTGAATCCACAGACGATTTTTAAAACGCCTGCACTGTGGTTTCTTTCAGGCTTGATCATCACGCCATTTATTTATGGTCTTTTTGTACAACCAGAGATTATCGTGTCTGCTAGCCCATTAATGATGATTATTGCTGGTTTACTGGTGGGTTTTGGTACCCGCTTAGGTTCTGGTTGTACCAGTGGTCACGGTATTTGTGGGATCAGCCGATTATCTAAACGTTCCATCATTGCAACTATGACCTTTATGTTTGCAGGCTTTATTGCTGTATATGTCGTTCGTCACTTGATTGGAGCATTCTAAAATGAAAAACTTTTTAGCTTTTGTATTTGGTTCGCTTTTTTCAGTGGGTTTGATGTTCTCTGGCATGTCTAATCCGCAAAAAGTGATCGATTTTTTAGACATATTTGGTAATTGGGATGCAAGCCTTGCCTTTGTAATGATGGGGGCAATTGCTGTGGCATTTATTCCATTCCAAAAAGCGGTACGTAGCAGTGCACCAACCACAGTATTTAATGAGCAGATTGATTTACCAAGTAACAATAAAATTGATTCAAAGCTTATTATCGGTGCCTTAATATTTGGTGCAGGATGGGGGATTGCCGGCATTTGCCCAGCGCCAAGTTTCACCTTAATTGGCTTAGGACATTATCAAGTTTTATATTTTATAGGGGCGATGCTTGCAGGCGTGTTGATTCACCGTAAATGGTCAGGAGCTTAATTATGCAACAACCGATTGTTCAGGATTTTTTTGATCAAGCGACCAATACATTTAGTTATGTGGTGAGTGATCCGGTAACCAAGCGCTGCGCTATCATTGACAGTGTTTTGGACTATGATGCGGCTTCGGCAACCACCTCGACCACCCATGCTGATGCAATCATTGCATATGTCAAAGTACAAGATTTAAAAGTAGATTGGATTTTGGAAACCCATGTGCATGCCGATCATTTGACTGCAGCACAGTATTTAAAATCTGTACTCGGTGGCAAAATTGCCATGAGTCATCATATTGCCTTGGTGCAAGAAACCTTTAGTGCCATTTATAATTTAGATATCAAGCAGTTTAATGCTCAACAACCATTTGATTATTTATTTGATGATCATGAGCATTTTCATATTGGTGAGCTAGAGGCCTATAACATCCCGACACCAGGTCATACGCCTGCATGTTTAAGTTATGTAGTGGGTGATGCAGTTTTTGTCGGTGATACTTTATTTATGCCAGATTATGGCACAGCACGTTGTGATTTTCCGCGTGGTAGTGCAGATACCTTATTTGATTCGGTGCAAAAACTGTATCAATTGCCAGTGTCCACCCGAGTGTTCTTATGCCATGACTATTTGCCAAAAACGCGTGATGAATATCACTGCCAAACCGATATTCAAACGCAAAAAGAGCACAATATTCATATTCATGAGGGAACTACAAAATCTGAATTTGTGCAGATGCGTCATGAGCGGGATGCAACATTAAGTATGCCTAAACTGATTTTGCCGTCGATTCAAATCAATATGAAAGCGGGTCAATTTCCTGAACCTGAAGAAAATGGGGTGTCGTATTTAAAGTTACCGCTTAATTTTTTTAAAACCTAAAAATATTGTATTTCAAATTATTAAAGACTTATTTATGTCTTTATCTTAAAAATTCATATTTATATCTTTAAAGTGAATATTCACTTTAAAGATCTTGGTATTTTAGGTATATTTATTCTATAAAGCTGACTTGTATGATCGGATTTCAAGGAAGCACTGATTTTTTTAAGTATTTTTGCTTTCGTTGGCATCTGTTGAGAGAATATGTTGCTAAGACAGAGTGGACTGTTTTTTGCAATTTTAACTTTAGTTTTGCAAATCGCAGTATATTTACAACCACTATTACCCGAAGAATTTCAAATTGCTCCGGTATGTCTCTCTATTACACATAATTTACTGTCCCCAGAAAAGCACAAACACGTACATGAGACGTATAACGAACTTGTTCATCATCTGACCCACGATCATAATCACGACGATCACAATGGACATAACCATCAATGCCAATACTGTACCGTCTATGGTGATGTTGTCCTACCTTTTGATTTTGAGATAGTTGAAATCATCGATAAGATTCAAGTCCGTCTAAGTTTCTATAAAGATGCTTTCCGACATGTATATTTCTCACTGCAAAGGCTTTACTTACTTCCACAAGGTAGGGCACCTCCACACACACTTTAAATCCTAATCAGACCAACAATTTGAATTGTTGATTTACCTCGGTATTTAAAGAGTGATTTTATGAAACTTTATATTTTTGCACCGTTTAGTGGATGCGAACAGAATCGGTTCGCCTATATCATTAGGCTAAAACAATTGATCAAATCCCAACAGATTCACAACAGTCTGCGTCATCGTACTGATCTATCTTTCCTAAAGCAGTCCCGAAATTATGGGCCGTTTGTGGTTCACCGCATAATTCCACAATAAGGTGATAGACATGGATTTAGGTTTGACAGCACTTGAATTGGCGCGAATTCAATTCGCTTTTACAGTTTCTTTTCATATTATTTTCCCTGCAATTTCCATTGGGCTAGCAAGTTTTCTTGCGGTCTTAGAATGGCGTTGGCTTAAAACACAAGATCCCGTTTACCGAGATCTGTTCCAATTTTGGATCAAGGTGTTTGCATTGTCTTTCGGAATGGGAGTGGTTTCAGGGGTAGTCATGAGCTACCAATTTGGCACCAACTGGAGTGAATTCTCTCGTATTGCGGGTAGTGTCACTGGCCCCTTACTCAGTTATGAGGTCTTGAGTGCCTTCTTCTTAGAAGCGGGTTTCTTAGGCATTATGCTGTTTGGGTGGGGAAGAGTGGGTCCTAAAACCCATTTCTTTGCCACACTGATGGTGGCAATTGGCACCTGTATTTCCATGTTTTGGATTTTATCTTCCAATAGCTGGATGCAAACTCCACAAGGCTTTAGCTTTGAAAATGGCATTATAGTGCCGCAAGATTGGTTTGCTATCGTTTTTAACCCATCATTCCCTTATCGCTTAGCGCATATGGCTCTAGCAGCATTCCTTGTATCTGGCTTATTGGTCGCTGCTACTGCAGCATGGCACTTACTCAAAGGTCGCCGTGATGCCTTAGTAAAAAAATCATTTTCTATGGCGATGTGGATGATTCTCGCACTTGCACCTTTACAGGTATTTGTGGGGGATATGCATGGTCTAAATACATTAGAACATCAACCTGCGAAACTTGCTGCAATTGAAGGACATTGGGAAACTAATAAAGATCATGGCATGCCGTTATATTTGTTCGGTATTCCTGATATGGAGGCGGAAGAAACCAAGTATGCAATTGGCATTCCGAACCTCGGTAGTCTGATCATGACGCACACCTTAGAGGGAGAGGTGAAAGGCTTAAAAGACTTTGCCCCTGAAGATCGACCAAACTCGCTCATAGTATTTTGGAGCTTCCGCATTATGGTCGGTATGGGAGTCTTGATGATTTTGCTTGCTCTGATGGGTGCATGGTTGCGTAAAACTGGGAAATTTTATGAGTCAAAATGGCTACACAAATTTGCCTTATGTATGGGACCTTCAGGCTTTATTGCCCTGCTTGCTGGTTGGTTTACCACAGAAGTCGGTCGTCAACCTTGGGTCGTGTATGGCGTACTGCGTACCAAAGACGCCTTGTCACCAGTATCGGCAGAACAAGTCGGTTTAACCTTAATAATCTTTGTGATCGTGTACTGCATCGTATTTGGTATTGGGATTTATTACATGCTCAAATTGATGGTTAAAGGACCACAGTTCATTCATTCTCAAGCCCATAGCGATGG
The DNA here is from genome assembly GCF_013419925.1 of Acinetobacter sp. YH12045. Classification (NCBI taxonomy): domain Bacteria; kingdom Pseudomonadati; phylum Pseudomonadota; class Gammaproteobacteria; order Moraxellales; family Moraxellaceae; genus Acinetobacter; species Acinetobacter sp. YH12045. The sequence continues at coordinate 49,065 of NZ_VOZE01000014.1, forward strand.
TGAGGTCATTCGTGCATCAAATCGTCCAATGAGTACGATTGATGAGTCGCTTGAAGTACAACCACAGGAGAAAAACCATGATTGATTTATCCTTAATTTGGGTAGTAATCATTGCTGTAGGTGTGCTGATTTATGTGGTACTCGATGGCTTTGATTTAGGGATTGGTATCCTTTTTCCTTTAGTAAAAGATCGCCAAGAACGCGATGTGATGATGAATACCGTTGCACCAGTTTGGGATGGCAATGAAACTTGGATGGTTTTAGGTGGTGCAGGCTTATTTGCGGCATTTCCATTGGTGTATTCGACTGTGCTTTCTGCGCTGTATATGCCGATTATCTTAATGGTCATCTCACTGATTTTCCGTGGTGTCGCCTTTGAGTTTCGTTTTAAAGCGAACCGCACTAAACATTTATGGGATCAAGCGTTTATTTGGGGCTCGATCTTAGCATCATTCTTCCAAGGTATGATTTTAGGTGCTTATATCCAAGGGATTGAAACCACCAATGGTATTTATAGTGGTGGCGGATTGGATTGGCTGACCCCATTTTCAATTTTTACTGGGATTGCTGTAGTGGTGCTGTATGCCACCTTGGGCTGTGGTTGGCTGATTTTTAAAACGGATGCACGTGTTCAAAATCATATGTTTAGCCTCATGCCAAAACTGATTATCGCCTTATTTGTGATTTTTGCTGCAGTGAGTATTTACACCCCATTGGTACATGCAGAGATTGCAAATCGTTGGTTTAGCTTGCCGCAACTGTACTATTTTAGTCCTGTGCCGATTTTAGTATTGATCTTCACATTATTGGCTTTACGTGCCTGTAAAAGACGTCAGGAATTTGCGCCATTTATTTATACACTTGTCTTAGTTGTGCTGGCATATACAGGGTTCTTAATCAGTCTATGGCCAAATATCATCCCACCATCCGTCACCATTTGGCAGGCAGCAGCACCGCAAAGCAGTCAATTGTTCGCCTTGATTGGAGCATTGGTGCTGATACCGATTATTTTGTTCTATACCGCACTGTCGTATTGGGTGTTCCGTGACAAAGTTCGTGTCGGCGATGATGGCTATCATTAAGGAGAATCATCATGAAACTGAATCAAGCAGGCTGGTTTATTGTGCTATGGCTTAGTGGTGTCTTGAGTTTGGCGCTTGTCGCAGGGTTCTTTAGACTGCTGGTGCAGTGGGCTTACTAGAACCTATTCCTTAAATCTGAATCCACTATCTTGCCGGGTAAGATAGTGGATTTTTTTGAGGGACTAAAGGTGAATTGAGTAGGTAGAATATGACAATTTAAAGTGTCGAAATACATAAAATATATTTTTTTATATTCAATACTTCTTTTGAATGATTTTTCTGTTTTTTTAGCTTCTATATTGTTAAAACTAACATGAAGCATTGAAAAAATCTTAAGGAGCGTGAGTGGAACTTAAACAGCTCAAATATTTCATCACCATTGTAGAGTCTGGAAGTTTAGGCAAAGCTGCACAAAAACTTGAGGTTGGCACATCGGCACTCAGTCAACAGATTGCCAAACTTGAAGATGAACTCTGTACACGCTTATTACAGCGAAACTCAACAGGTGTGACGCCCACGCCAGCGGGTTTAGCATTTTTTAAGCAAGCTCAACTTTCTCTACGTCATGTGCAATATGCCATTGAGGCGGCGCATTCTTCACGATTGACAGGTCATGTGAGTGTTGGATTTTCACCCAGTATAGCGTCAGTTCTGGGCATACCATTTATGCAGCTCATGTCAGAGCGTTATCCTGATATTAAAATTCATTTAGTTGAAAGTCTCTCGGGAAATTTAACCAATTTAGTCAACTCAAGACAGCTCGACATTGCCATTATTTTTACCCAAGATGTCGATGCCAATTGGGCAGTACAACCGTTATTAAAAGAACAAATGTTTCTTATGGCAAATCGTTCTTTACTGAAAGAGTATGGCTTTGAACACTGCATTGAAAATGGAAAAATTGATTTAGAAAATGTGAATCGTTTGCCTCTGGTACTACCAAGCCAACGACATGGTCTACGTAAATTCATAGATCAAAAGGTTGAGGGGCTGGACGTAAATTATGAAGTTGATGGTTTACACTTACTCATGAACTGTGTCAGCAACTTAAATATGGCGACCATTCAACCTGTCAGTGCACATTTTGATTATCTCAAATCAGATATTTGTTTACTCAAAGTAGTCGAACCAGTGCTGGATCGAATTAATTATCTTATTAGTATTGCTGAAGAAGAGCTTTCTCCTGCAAGTATCGCCACCAAAGTAGCAATTAAAATTTGTGTTAAGCAGCTGATCAATAAAGGATTATGGTCAAGTGCAGAGCTATTAGACTTTTAGCCTATTTAATTTTATTAAACACCTATTTAAAAGTTGCCTATCACAGCGCTAGGCAGTTTTGGTCTTAAATTACATCAAATTCGAAAGGGAAGACATCGAATGCATGATGTAATTGTAATTGGCGGTGGGAATGCCGCTTTATGTGCAGCATTGACAGCAAGGGAGGCTGGGGCTTCAGTTTTATTGCTAGAAGCAGCACCAAAGGAATGGCGCGGTGGAAATTCACAACATACCCGTAACCTGCGTTGTATGCATGATGAACCTCAAGATGTATTAGTCGATGCCTACCCAGAAGAAGAATATTGGCAGGACTTACTCAAAGTGACTGCAGGTAAAACCAATGAGCATTTAGCGCGTTTAGTGATTCGCACGACGGCAACTTGCCGTAATTGGATGCGTCAACATGGGGTAAATTTTCAACCACCGTTATCAGGTGCCTTACATGTAGCACGGACCAATGCATTTTTTATGGGCGGTGGTAAAGCTTTGGTGAATGCCTATTTTAGAAGTGCAAAAGATTTAGGGGTCGAGATTCGCTACAACACAAAAATCAATGAACTGATTATTGAAGATGGGACATTTATTGCTGCAATTGCTGAAGATGGCACGCGTTTTGACGGCGCTTCATGTGTATTAGCTGCAGGTGGATTTGAATCCAATCGCGAATGGTTAAAAGAAGCGTGGGGACAAAATGAAAATGGCGAATGGCCTGCAGATCATTTCATTATCCGAGGTACACGCTTTAATCAAGGCAATTTATTAAAGTTTATGATTGATCAGGGGGCAGACATTATTGGTGACCCATCTCAATCACATTGTGTCGCAGTTGATGCGCGCGCGCCGTTGTACGATGGTGGCATTTGCACCCGTATTGACTGTGTTTCATTAGGTATTGTGGTCAATAAAAATGCACAACGTTTTTATGATGAAGGCGAAGATTTCTGGCCGAAACGTTATGCCATTTGGGGGCGTTTAGTTGCAAAACAGCCAAGTCAGATTGCGTATTCAATTATTGATTCAAAATCGGTTGGGCGTTTTATGCCACCTGTTTTTGAAGGTACTAAGGCAGATACGATCGAAGAATTGGCAGAAAAATTAAATCTAGATGTTGCAACTTTAGTTCAAACCGTGAAGGACTATAACCAAGCCTGTGTGGCGGGTGAGTTTAATCACACTGTACTGGATAATTGCCATACTGAGAATTTAACGCCCGCAAAAACACATTGGGCTGTTCCTTTAAACCAACCGCCATATTATGCCTACGCTTTACGTCCAGGCATTACTTTCACCTATCTAGGCTTAAAAGTCGAAGATGATGCCGCTGTGCGCTTTGAAAATGTCGCAAGTCCAAATCTATTTGTTGCAGGCGAAATGATGGCAGGCAATGTACTTGGGCAAGGCTACACAGCCGGTGTAGGTATGTCGATTGGAACGACATTTGGTCGGATTGCAGGAAAAAATGCGGCTCAAGCTGCATTTAAACTGGGAGTTTAAAGAATGAATGCAAATGTTAAAAACTTAATACCAGTTGTGCAGCTCTCGGATCATGAACAGCAAGTAAAACAGGCTTTACAGATTTGTAATGCATGTCGTTACTGCGAAACATTCTGTGCGGTTTTCCCTGCAATGACCAAAAGACTAGAGTTTACTCAAGCCGATATTCATTACATGGCAAATTTATGTCACAACTGTGGCGCATGTTTACATGCCTGTCAGTATGCGCCTCCGCATGAATTTGGCGTCAATATTCCTCAAGCCATGGCACAAGTCCGCCTAGAAACCTATCAAGAATTTGCAGTTCCTGCATCTTTTGGCGCGATTTATAAAAAGACCGGAATTCCGCTAGTTTCTGCGATGTCGGTATTTTTTGCATTACTGATGCTCTTGGGTGTTTGGCTCAATGGCACCAATATCTTTGGTCAATATCAAGGGAATTTTTATGCAATTTTTCCGCATAACTTTCTTGCCGTGTTATTTGGCTCTGTATTTATCTTAGCTTTTATGCTTTTGGGCTTGGGAATAGCAAAATTTTGGAAACAAACTTCAAAAATTATTCCAGAAGGCGTTGCTCAACCAGATATCTTACAAGCGTCAAAAAATGTCCTGACCTTAAAATATTTAGATGGTGGACATGGTAAAGGCTGTAATGAAGAAGATGATCGTTATACGCAAATCCGCCGAGTTTTCCATCACTTCACGATGTATGGATTTTTACTTTGCTTTATGGCAACCAGTGTCGCGACGATGTATCACTACTTTTTAGGCTTAGAAGCACCGTATGCCTACACCAGTTTACCGGTGATTTTAGGTACATTGGGCGGTATTGGTCTGATCATTGGACCGATCGGGCTGCTACATCTCAATATTAAACGACATCCGATGCATGGGGATGCAAAACAAAAACCAATGGACCGTGGTTTTATCTTCCTGTTATTGCTGATCAGCATTACAGGTCTGGCGTTATTGGCATTTCGCGATAGTTCCGCAATGGCTCTCTTGCTGATTGTTCATCTTGCAACCGTTATGACTTTCTTCTTGACGATCCCTTTTGGTAAGTTTGCGCACGGCTTTTACCGAAGTGCCGCATTACTGAAATTCGCCGTCGAAGAACGTGTCGCAAAACTTAAAACGAATTCAAAAACCAAGTAAGCACCCAAACCACAACCGGACCATGGAGGTCGATGATGGCTATAGGTAAGAAAATTGAATTTTTCAATGGACTACAACGTTATAAGGATATTTTAACAATGAAGAAATTAAAATGGTTAACCGTCGCTTGCACCAGTATTGCAGTCGTTGGCTGCGGCACAGGCAATGCCTCAAAAGATCCTGGTCATCCAAAACGTGCAGAATGTATTGCACCTGCAAAGCCGGGTGGTGGTTTTGATATGACCTGTAAGCTGATCCAATCCGGCTTTAAAGAAACAGAAGTATTAAAAGACCCCATGCGTGTGACCTATATGCCAGGCGGCGTTGGGGCCGTTGCTTACAATAAAATCGTGAATAATGATCCAGCAAATAACAATGCGGTCATCGCATTTTCAACTGGTTCTTTACTGAATTTGGCTCAAGGTAAATTTGGTAATTTTACTGAAAAGGATGTGAAGTGGCTTTCGGGTGTAGCTATTGATTACGGTTTAGTGGCAGTGCATAAGGATTCGCCATTAAAAACACTGGATGATCTGATGAAGGCGCTAAAAGAAAATCCCAAAGGGATCAGTTTTGGTGGCGCTGGCAGTGTGGGTGGTCAAGATTGGATGCAAACGGCAATTTTGGCTAAAAAGGCTGGGGTAAATCCTGCCAACATGAGTTTTGTAGCTCTCGAAGGCGGTGGCGAAGTATTAACAGCCTTGTTAGGTCAACATATTCAAGTGGGTGTGGGGAATGTGAGTGAAATTGGCTCACATCTCGAAGCGGGCAATATCCGCGTTCTAGCAGTGTTTTCAGATAAACGTTTAGCGGGTAAATTTTCTAACTTATTAACCGCGAAGGAACAAGGTTATGACTTGGAATGGCCTGTGATTCGTGGTTTCTACATGGGGCCAAAGGTCAGTGATGAAGCATATGCATGGTGGAAAAATGCCTTTGATAAAATGATGACCAATCAAAAATTTGATGCCGTTCGAGAAAATCAGGATCTGTTGCCATTTGAATTAACAGGTGAAGAAATTAGTGCTTATGTCTATAAGCAAACGGCTGAAATGCGTCAATTATCAGAAGAATATAAATTATCAAAATAACAAATACGCTGAGTTGAATGCCTTTTCAACTCAGTTTTTTGTTTTCGAGGATAGATGATGAAATCTGAACGGATTCTTACGGCCATCATTGCGGTCTGCGGTTTTTTCTTATTAATTTACGCATGCAATTTTGAAGCGCCTATTTCCTACGACCCTGTAGGACCGAAAGCCTTTCCAATTTTACTGATGGGTTTAATTACAGTGAGTGCCATTTATTTGACTGTGCGCCCAGCCATGATGTTTGAACCTGTTGAACTAGGTTGGAATAAGCATTTAATCGGCAAACTTGTTCTATGTACATTGGCATTGTCACTGTATGCGCTTTGCTTCGAATGGTTGGGATTTATCGCAGCAACGCTACTGATGACCATCGCGGTTGGGAAACTTTTTAACGGGAAAACAGTACCAGTTGTTATTACGGGTTTGGTGCTGAGTATGAGTACCTATTATCTGTTTGACCGTGTTTTGGATGTGCCATTGCCACTAGGCTTCTTGGGTTAGGGATGACAACGACATGGACATATTTAATTTCTTAATGACAGGTTTTGAAGTTGCCTTACAACCACAAAACTTACTCATTGCTTTTATTGGTGCATTTATTGGAACGATTGTCGGACTGTTGCCGGGATTGGGTCCAATCAATGGTGTTGCCATCTTATTACCTTTTGCCTATGCCTTAGGATTACCCGTTGATAGTGCCTTAATTTTATTGGCAGCTGTTTATCTCGGTTGTGAATATGGTGGACGAATTTCCGCAATTTTGCTGAATGTACCGGGCGATGCGGGTGCAATTATGACCACTTTAGATGGTTATCCTTTGGCTCAGCAAGGTAAGGCAGGTATTGCTTTATCCCTTTCATCTGTTAGCTCATTTATAGGTAGTACGATTGCCTTTATTGGGATCGTTTTATTTGCTCCGATTTTGGCACGATGGGCGGTTTCCTTTGGACCAGCGGAATACTTTGCCTTGATGGTTTTTGCAATTGTGTGCTTGACCGGTTTAGTCAGCACGCAACCATTTAAAACGTTAATCATGGCGCTGATCGGTCTGGCAATTTCGACCGTGGGTATGGATGCGATTACTGGTGTTTATCGTTTTACATTTGATAGTGTGGGTTTAAGTGACGGCATTGCCTTTACAACTGTGGTGATTGGTTTATTTAGTATCAGTGAAATTTTACTGCTGCTTGAACGGACCACGATGGGCAAAGTGGTTTTAGAACAAGGAAAACGCTCATTATTTAATGTTAAAGAGTTTCTGAGTGCCTTAGCCACCATGATTCGTGGATCTTTGATTGGGTTTTTCTCAGGGATTTTACCGGGCGCAGGTGCTAGTGTGGCGAGTGCCATGGCGTATACCACTGAACGGAAAATGGCGGGTGACAGTAGTAAATTTGGTAAAGGTGATCTACGTGGTTTGGCCGCGCCAGAAAGTGCTAATAACGCGGCAGCATGTGGTTCTTTTGTCCCAATGTTGACTTTAGGTGTGCCGGGTTCTGGAACAACTGCGGTCATGATGGGGGCTTTGACCATGTATAACATTACCCCAGGTCCGCAATTATTTACAGAGCAGCCTGTATTGGTTTGGGCATTGATTGCATCCTTAATGGTGGGGAATATTATCTTATTGATATTGAACTTACCTTTAGTTGGCTTCTTTGCGCGTTTACTTTCGATTCCAAGCTATATTTTGATTCCTATTATTGCAACCGTCAGCTTTGTTGGGGTATTTGCAATTCATAGCACTGTTTTCGATCTTGTGCTTTGTATGGGGCTCGGTATTGTTGGATATATCCTTCGAAAATTTGATTTTCCATTGGCACCTCTGATTCTTGGTTTTGTACTGGGTGAATTGATGGAGTCAAATCTACGACGTGCACTCTCCATTTCTCAAGGTGAGCTCAGTATTCTGTGGAGCAGTAACATCAGTATGGGACTATGGGTCATGTCAGCACTGTTGTTGATCTTGCCAATCGTCCGTAAATATCTATTCATTAAGAAGCAAAAAGCTTAAATGGAGAAGCAATGGTCAGCGAGTCTGACCATTGCTGTTAGATCATATGGAAATAATAAAATTAAATGCCAAAGGATTGGTATGCGCACTGATCGGTGCGCTCATCGCAAATTTACTTCATCTCCCTTTACCGTGGTTGCTCGGGCCATTACTCGCGGCTTTATTGTTTGGTTGTATAGGCCAACCACTCACATGTTCACCGCATTGGCGTAAAGTGGGACAAGTCATTATTGGTATGGTTTTGGGACTATATTTTACCCCAGCGCTAGTCCATGCTATTTCTGCCTATTGGATATTTATCGTACTCGGCATCTTATGGTCATTGATTTTGGGAACACTTATCGCAGGATTACAATATCGTATCAATGGTTTAGATTGGGCAACGGCGTGGTTTTCTTCTGCAATCGGCAGTGCCAGTGAAATGGTGAATATCGCAGAACATCACCATGCGCAAGTAGATAAAGTCGTTGCTGCACATAGTTTAAGAATTGTGGCACTTGTGGTGCTTGTACCAATCGTTTTAGCAGCATTATTTGATATTCATTGGGTGAGTCTAGACCCACACATCATTGATCACTTTGGAATTGTCCAAATTCTTCTTTTATTTGCTTTGGCCTGTTTGATAGCGAAAATATTTCAAAAATTCAATGTATTAAATGCGTGGGTTCTCGGACCATTAGTTATGGTGGGATTTCTTTCATTTTTCGGAGCATTGGAATTAAAATTCCCGACGTGGTTTACGGCCTTTGGACAAATATGTATAGGTTGGTCATTAGGCACAAAGTTTCCTTTTGGCTTTTTAAAAAGCCATAAAAAATTCATCGCCATCACGACCATTTTAAATTTGTTGGCATTAGGATTATCCATCCTGTTTGCATTGTTCTTGGTGTATATCAGTCACGCCAATGGAAAAATTTTAGTTTTAGGCTTATCTCCCGGCGGCATTGCAGAAATGTCTTTAATGGCAAAAGCTCTTGGATTAGCTGTGCCTATCGTGGTTGCGTTTCAACTATCACGGCTGATTTTTGTGATATTGACGACCAATTATTTTTATCAATTGAGCAAAAAAATATTTTTTAAAACAACAGATAAGCCTTAATTATCCCCAATTCAATCTTTGATTCAGATGAATTAAATAGAATACTTTCTATAAATTGCATTTGAAATAAAGTGGAGTAGAAGTTAGAAAAAAATGAGATTAATGAAAGATAGTTGAGAAAGCGGTCTTAAATGATGGTTTGAAAGTGAAGATGAGTAAGTGAGATCAATTTGATTCAGGACTGCTTTCGTCAGTCCCTTATTATTTTAATGCCGTTTTAGAGCAGTAAATTTTAAATTTCATTATTATGCAAAATTCGAAGATTTAACGTCAAAATTAAATTTCGCGCCAAACATCATTCTTATCTTTGAATGAAATCATAAAGTTAAATTTGTCATCATTACTTACCAAAAGGCCTTCTGGCGTTTGCATAATCACTTTTAAAACGGTACCAGTTTCAAAAACCAAAGGACTGCAATTTTCTTTATTTAATGTAATTGGTTTGAGTAATTCAACAATTGCACTTTCCATTTTACTTCCCCAAGCATCGGTTGTTAATTGAACTTAGCATATTATTGGTGAAGAAACAGGTTTTGTAAATGACGTGAGCTACATCGCAGAAAATATTTTAGAATTTTCCATAACTTAAGTTTAAATAATGGTTAAATAAATTAAGGTTTTTTAATCTATTGATATCAAAAATAATTTTAAAATATGACAAACTTTTTAACTGTAATTATATGTCCTAAGGTGTGTTTTTTGTTCCACAAACAATGACCAGATCATCGAAAGTGCATGATCAATAATGAATTTAAGGTGAATTTCAATTTTCATGCTTAAGCTAACAGAATGATGTGTCGTCTTGTATTTGATTGTTAAATTTCAGATTAAACAGCGTTAAATATTCAATCTGAACAAGAAAATTAATGAAATAAAACTTATCATCAGCAACTCAAACTAAAAACAAAGATTCAGGGAAATGTAGGACCAATGTTTAAATCTTTTTTTCCAAATCCAAAATGGTTTTTTGGATCATTCCTTATATGGTTCGTCATCAATATTGTCTTGTGGTATAGCGGTGGCAATAGTTGGGGTACGATGTTTGGTTTAGCTGCAAATTATCATCAAGCAGAGCTGCCTATTGGTATTAGCCGATTTTGGAGTCCCAAATTTTTATGGTTCTATGCTTGGTTTTTTGTAGCAATGGCACTCTTTGCAGCCTTTTGGAAGATTAAATCAGATAATCCTTGGCAACGATGGTCTGTGTGGGGAACCGCATTTATCCTGTTTAATGTTTGGTTTAGTGTGGAATGTAATGTCGTAATCAATGCTTGGTATAACCCATTCTATGATCTGATCCAGAAGATGCTTTCAGGTGGTGGGGGCGAAGTGGCGACGCTATATTCAGAGACGCTGACTTTTCTCTATGTGGCCATGGTATATGTCACACTGGCGGTATTGAACCTGTTTTTCGTTAGTCATTATGTTTTTCGTTGGCGTACCGCAATGAATGACTTTTATACTGCACATTGGGAAAAACTGAGAACCATCGAAGGTGCCTCACAGCGTATTCAAGAAGATACGATGCGTTTTGCGAGAACCACAGAAGGACTTGGGGTTAGCTTGGTTGAATCGGTGATGACCTTAATTGCATTTCTCCCTGTGCTGTTAACTTTGTCAACACATGTAAAGAAATTACCTGTCGTGGGGGAAATCACCTATGCATTAGTTTGGGCGGCAGTCCTTTGGGCAGTATTAGGGACGGTTATTTTAATGCTTGTGGGTTATAAACTACCGGGTTTGGAGTTTAATAATCAAAAAGTCGAAGCAGCATATCGTAAAGAATTAGTTTATGGTGAAGATTATGCAGATCGAGCAGACCCTCTCACATTAAAAGAATTATTTGGTAAAGTCCGATTTAATTATTTTAGACTGTATTTTCACTATGCTTATTTCAACCTAGTTCGTATTTGGTATATGCAGCTTGATAATATTTATGGGTACTTTGTATTGTTTCCAAGTATTGCAGCGGGAACAATCACGCTCGGTATATTAATGCAAATTTTAAATGTCTTTGGACGTGTACGTGATTCTTTCCAATACTTGATTTCCTCGTGGACAACCATTATTGAACTGATTTCTATTTACAAACGTTTAAAAGCATTTGAAAAAACAATTAATAATTAATTTTTAATCTTAAAAATGACCTGTAATTAATTACAGGTTTTTTTTATGGTTTTAATTAATGAGAATTACAAATAAATAAAATCAATAAATTGAAGAGGTTAGATCTTATTTCATGATTTTATAAAAAAAATGTAAATAAAAATACTTATTATGTAATTTTGGTAATTTTACGTATGTATATTGTATCCATATCGATGATTAATTTATAAAAATTACATTTTTGTTGAATTTTATCACATTTTATTTGCTTTTTTTTACATTTGAAATGCAAACAAAATCACATATTTTGGGTATTGGTGTGTATTTGTGTGCAAATTCATTCTTTCTGTTTGGCGTGAAGCATCTTAACAATGCGATAAAGAAAAAAACTTTAATATTTTTTTTAACTTTGCTGAACTGTTATGTGTCCATTCACATGCCTTTTGATTAATAAGATAAAGCTTGTGGTTAAAAAAATTTTTTAAATCATAAATATATAAATAAACCAGAGGGTAATTGTCATGTTACAAGTCCAAGTTGTATCAAAAGAACATCATTCTGTTTTAGAAAACATACAAACGAGTAATATTTTATTAAAGGAGGCTTCTGTTGTTGTTATACATACTTCAAAAGAAAATGTTTTAAGTATGGAGAGAAGTGGAAATACTTTAATTATAAAAATGAAAGACGGACAGCAACTAATAATTGAGAATTACTTTACAGATAATCCAAATGAAAACAATGTTGTACTAGAAGAAGATGATAAATTATATCTATTAGAAACAAATCCAAATCAAGCTGGATTATTTGAAATTAACTATAATCCGATCGATGAAATTAACCCTTTACTCTATTCAGATTCAACAGTTGGTTTATGGACGTGGTTAGTTCCTTTAGTTACTGCTGGAGGCATTTTAGCTTGGGCAAATAATGATTCAGATAGTTCATAGGGTTCGGGCAACTCAAATCAAGCACTCGATGCGGCAGAAAAAGCGGTAAAAGCAGCAGAAGATGCAAATAAAGCCGCAAAGGATGCTTTGACCGATGCACAAGCGGATGGATTAATTACCCCTGAAGAAAAGACCAAGCTTGAGCAAGCACTTGCCGATGCCAAAGCTGCTGAAGATGCTGCTCAGAAAGCTGTTGACGCATTAAAAGACAGTACTGAAAAAGACAACTTACAAGATCGTCTCGATAACTTAACGGATATCGTGATTCCACCTGTGACCGATGCAGATGGTAATGGCATTGATGATGCGGTGGATGCGCAAATTGCCGATGCAGAAGCAGCAGTGAAAGCAGCGGAAGATGCGTACCAAGCAGCAGAAGATGCATTAGAAGAAGCCAATGCAAACGGCTTAATCACCCCAACCGAAAAAGCTGAACTTGAAGAAGCCCTCCAAGCGGCACAAGACGCCAAAGACGCAGCGCAAGATGCGGTCGATGCCTTACCGTCGGCACCTGCAGCCGTACAAGATGCCAAAGATGGCTTCCAAGACCGTATTGATGCG